>CAXUBE010000153.1:6371-6582 GCA_964249215.1 uncultured Rhodopseudomonas sp.
CGCAGGTGCTGCATCTCGGCGACGCGTTGAGCGATCTGACCATGCTGTTGCGCCGTCTGATCGGCGAGAAAGTCAACTTCCCCGGCGTCGTGCACGGCCGCGATCTGTGGCCGGTCAAGGCCGACGTGTCGCAATTCGAGCAGGTGATCGTCAATCTCGCGGTCAACGCGCGCGACGCCATGCCCGATGGCGGCAAGCTGACGATACGCAC
>CAXUBE010000154.1:0-6577 GCA_964249215.1 uncultured Rhodopseudomonas sp.
GCTCCTACTCGCACGCGCTGCCGGGCCATGCCGGCGCGCGTGCGGTGCTCGCCGCGCCCGTCGACGACCGGTTGTTCTTCGCCGGCGAAGCGACATCGCCGAACTTTTTCTCCACCGCGCACGGCGCGCGGGACTCCGGAATGCACGCGGCGCGCGAGTCGGTCGGCGTTCATAGCGCGCAATGAAACCGGGCACTTTCCGCAATGCGGCGCCGGCGGCAGTTTCTTAAGACTTTCCGATTACCGTCGCGGCGTGAATGAGGTCGATCGCCGCGTCAGTGCGACGGCGACGATAGGTGGACCCATGGAATGTAACCTGCACGACGAACACGCCCGTCTTGCATCACTGCACGCGCTGAACATCCTCGATACCGGTCCGGAGCATTCGTTCGACCGGATCACGCGTCTGGCGCAACTGGCGCTGCAGATGCCGATCGTGCTGATTTCGCTGGTCGACCGCGACCGGCAATGGTTCAAGTCCAGGCAGGGGCTGGACGCGACCGAAACGCCGAAATCGGTGTCGTTCTGCGCCTATGCCATCAAGCAGGACGAACCGTTCATCGTCACCGACGCCGTCGAGCACCCGCTGTTCTGCAACAATCCGCTGGTGCTGGGGGAGCCGCGCATCCGCTTCTACATCGGCATCCCGCTCAAGATGCGCAACGGCTGCAAGATCGGAACCCTGTGCGCGATCGATCGGCGTCCGCGCCATCTGTCGACCGACGAAATCGACGTGCTTCGCGACCTCGCCCGCATGGTCATCGATCAGATGGAGCTTCGCCTGATTGCGACCACCGATGCCCTGACCGGGACGTTGACCCGGCGCGGTTTCGAGATCGAGATGAACCGCGAATTCTGCCGGTTGAAACGGTCGCAATACGACATCAGCGTGATCGCCGTCGACATCGACCACTTCAAGGCGATCAACGACAGATATGGCCACGCCTCGGGCGACATCGTGCTGCAATCGGTCGTCACGCTCATCAAGCGGGAGTTGAGGCCGGCGGATTTCATCGCCCGTCTGGGCGGCGAAGAGTTCATCATCGTGCTGCCCGAAACCGGTTTGGCGGTTGCCGAAACCCTGGCCGAACGCATTCGGTGCGCGATATCCGGATATGTGATCATGGGCCAGTCCGACCTGATCCGCGCGACGGCAAGTTTCGGAATTTCCGGTTGCGAACCGTCCGACACCAGTTGGGAATCGGCGCTCGAAAAAGCCGACGTCGCGCTTTACGAGGCAAAGCGCGGCGGCCGAAACAGATGCGTCTGCCATACCCGGTCGTCGGATACCGCCGCTGCTTGACCGTCGACCGTCGGCGCCGCCTTACGCCAGATCGCTCCGCCCACCTGTTCTCTTTCGGGACGGCGCCCGCGAAAACTGATGCTGAAAATCCACAGGTTAACCGATAATTAACGATGGACCTTGAAGCCGGCGCCGCGACTTGCTTTGATCGGGATCATGAGCACAACCCTGATCGAAGTTCGGCCGGCCAAGGCTGCGGACGCTTCCGCGGTGGCCGACACGCATGACGAGGCATGGCGTTCGGCCTATCAGGGCATCATTCCCGGCGCCGAACTGGAAAAGCTGATCAACCGCCGCGGCCCCAACTGGTGGGACAGCGCGATCCGCAAAGGCAGCCGCGTCAGCGTGCTGGTGTTCGGCGACAAGGTTGCGGGCTACGCCAATTACGGCCGCAACCGCGCCCGCAGCCTGCATTTCGAAGGCGAGATCTACGAACTCTATCTGCGCCCGGAATTCCAGGGGCTGGGCTTCGGCCGCCGGCTGTTCGCCTCGGCACGGCGCGATCTGACGCAGAGCGGCCTGAAGACCATGGTGATCTGGGCGCTGTCCGACAACGAGCCCGCGACCGAATTCTATCGCGCGCTCGGCGGCCGCATGGTTGCCCGTTCGTCGGAACGGTTCGGCGCCAAGTCGCTCGACAAGGTCGCGTTCGCCTGGACGGCCTGAGCCAAGGCCGGGATCGCCGGCCGGCCCCGGCCACCGATCGTTTTCAAAAGCATCTTTGCGATGGATACGCGGATCAAGCCCGCGTATGACGACCGGCACGAAGCCCTTTTCCGACCACGGATGCTCCCATGCGCATCGACGCAATCAAAAGCGGCGCCAATCCGCCGCATGAGGTGAACGTCATCATCGAAGTGCCGGTCGGCGGCGAGCCGATCAAGTACGAGATGGACAAGGACGCCGGCACCCTGGTGGTCGACCGCTTCCTTTATACGTCGATGCGCTACCCCGGCAATTACGGCTTCATCCCGCATACGCTGTCCGGCGACGGCGACCCGTGCGACGTGCTGGTCGCCAACACCCGCGCCATCGTGCCGGGCGCGGTGATGAGCGTGCGCCCGGTCGGCGTGCTGCTGATGGAGGACGAGGCCGGCCTCGACGAGAAGATCATCGCGGTTCCGTCGTCGAAGCTGACGCAGCGCTACGACAAGGTGCTGAACTACGGCGACCTGCCGGATATCACGCTGCAGCAGATCCGGCATTTCTTCGAACACTACAAGGACCTCGAACCGGGCAAATGGGTCAAGGTGGTGCGCTGGGGCAATGCCGCGGACGCCCACAAGCTGATCCTCGAAGGGCTGCAGCGCGCGCAAGATTCGGGCGTCCTCAAGCCCTGAGACGACCGACGAACGCCCTCCCGCGCTCCGGAGACCGCGATGCGCCGACTGCTTCGATTGCTCCGCAACGCCGTGCTCGTCCTGCTGCTGGCGCTGGTCGTGCTCGCGGCCGTCGTCGCGGTCAACACGCTGCGGCTCGGCTCGCGGCAATTGCAGGTCGCGGCGATCGCGCCGGTCGCGGTCGACGAACCGGGCGCCGCCAAGCGCCTCGCCGAGGCGATCAGGTTCCGCACCATCTCGAATTTCGCCGAGCCGGAGCAGGACGCCGCCGCGCTTGAGGGCCTGCGCGCGCATATCGAGGTGAGCTTCCCGGCGTTTCATGCCGCGGCGACACGCGAGATCGTCGGCGGCCACAGCCTGCTCTATGCCTGGCAGGGCACCGACCCGACGATCCAGCCGATCGCGCTGTTGGCGCATCAGGACGTAGTGCCGGTCGCGCCGAACACCGAGCAGGACTGGCAGCAGCCGCCGTTCGACGGCGTGATTGCCGACGGCTTCATCTGGGGCCGCGGCTCGTGGGACGACAAGGGCAATCTCTACGCGATCCTGGAAGCCGCCGAGCAGATGGCGCGGCACGGCTTCCGTCCGAAGCGGACAATCTACTTCGCGTTCGGCCATGACGAGGAGGTCAGCGGCCTGCGCGGCGCCAAGGCGATGGCGGAGCTGCTGGCATCGCGCGGCGTGCGGCTCGATTTCGTGCTCGACGAGGGCCTCTTGGTCGCCGAGGGCATCATGAAGGGCCTCGATCCGCCGGTGGCGCTGATCGGCGTCGCGGAAAAAGGCTACGCCACGCTGATGCTGAACGCGCGCGCGACGCCGGGGCATTCGTCGCTGCCGCCGCGCGAGACCGCGATCGGCATGATGAGCGCGGCGCTGGCGCGTCTGGAGGACGACCGGCTGCCGATGCAGGTGCAGGGCACGGTGTCGGAAATGTTCGCGACGCTGGCGCCGGAAATGCACGGCCTCAGCCGCGTGCTGCTGTCGAACCTGTGGCTGTTCAAGCCGCTATTGCTGCGCGAATTCGCCAGGAGCGCGACCACCGAAGCGATGGTGCGCACCACCACCGCGCTGACGATCTTCAATGCCGGCGACAAGGACAACGTGCTGCCCGGCAGCGCCGACGCCAGCGTCAATTTCCGGCTGATCCCCGGCGACACCCGGGCGAGCGTCGCCGATCACGTCCGCCGCACCATCGGCAACGACAGGATTTCGATCCGCGGCTTCGAAGGCAATTTCGATCCGCCGCCGGTGACGGGTACCGCGACACCGGCCTATCTGGCGCTCAACCGCACCATCCGCGAGATCTTTCCGGACGTCGTGGTGGCGCCCGGCCTGATGGTGGCGGCGACCGATTCGCGGCACTACGCGGCGGTCGCCGACAGCGTGTTCCGGTTTTCGCCGGTGCGCGCCGATGCCGAGGACCTCAAGCGCTTCCACGGCACCAACGAGCGGCTCGGCATCGCCAACTACGCAACCATGATCCGGTTCTATCTGCGGCTGATCGAGACCACGGCGGGGTAATTCATTAACAGCTCCGGCGTCTCGGGGAGGCGACCCGTCATCCCCGCGCAGGCGGGGAACCAGTCAACGCGGGCGGCAGTGAATACCGGATCGCCCGCCTTCGCGGGTGACGACGGCCGCGCCGGAGTGAGGGCGACAACTACACCGCGGGCGGCGGCAATCCGCGGATCGCGCAGGCGGCGCGCAGCGTGTTCACCAGCAGGCACGCCACCGTCATCTGCCCGACCCCGCCCGGCACCGGCGTGATCGCGCCGGCGACAGCGAGCGCTTCGTCGAACGCGACGTCGCCGACCAGCCGGGTTCTGCCGGCCTCGCCCGGTACGCGGTTGATGCCGACGTCGATCACGGTTGCGCCGGGCTTGATCCAGCTTCCGCGCACCATCTCGGCGCGGCCGACCGCGGCGTAGACCAGATCGGCTTTGGCGCAAAGCGCCGGCAAGTCGCGCGAGCGCGAATGCGCGATCGTCACCGTGGCGTTTTCGTTCAGCAGCAATTGCAGCAGCGGCCGTCCCACCAGATTGGAGCGGCCGATCACGATCGCATTCATGCCCGCGAGCGAGCCATGCACGGTCCTGGTCAGGATGATGCAGCCGAGCGGCGTGCAGGGCGACAGCGCCGGCAGGCCGCCGGCGAGCCGCCCGGCATTGTTCGGATGCAGCCCGTCGACATCCTTCGCCGGATCGATCGCGTCGATGACGGCTTGCGTGTCGAGCCCGTTCGGCAGCGGCAGTTGCACCAGGATGCCGTGCACCGAGGCGTCGGCGTTCAATGCGCCGACCAGCGCCAGCAATTCGGCCTGCGCGACATCGGCCGGCAGCACGTGCGCGAACGACGCCATGCCGGCGGCTTCGGTCTGGGTGTGCTTGCTGCGCACGTAGACTTCGCTCGCCGGATCGCTGCCGACCAGCACCACGGCAAGTCCCGGTATCAGCCCGTGGTCGCGGCGCACCCGCGCCACTTCCCCGGCGACCCGGCCGCGCAATCCGGCGGCGATCGCCTTGCCGTCGATCAGGCGGGCGGTCATCGGCGGCTACGCACGCGCGGCGATCAGAACACCGACGGGTAGATGTAATAGGTGATCACCCGCTGCAGGAACATGATGATCAGGATCAGGATGATCGGCGAGATGTCGAGCCCGCCCAGCGCCGGCATCATGTTGCGGATCGGCGCCAGCACCGGCTCGGTGATGCGATACAGGAAGTCCGACACCGCGGCGACGAACTGATTGCGCGTGTTCACGACGTTGAACGCGATCAGCCACGACAGGATCGCCGAGGCGATCAGCAGCCAGATGTACAGGTCCAGCACGATGAGGACGATGTCGAGAATGGCGCGCATGGCGGGAGGGCTCGCGGGGTTTGGTCGCGGATTGACTGCGTGTTGCCTGAACACGATCCGGCCGGAAACCGCTATCCGCCTCGCCGGATCGTGCACTCTAAATATCGGTTCGCACTTGCGTAAACAAGGGAAGTTCCCGGCAAATGACGCCCGCGGCGGCGATCGGGCCCGTTCTTGACTTGGTATCGTCCGCGACGGTAAATGGCGCCGTTCGCTGGCCGTTTTCGGCCGGCGCAAGGGGCCATAGCTCAGCTGGGAGAGCGCGTCGTTCGCAATGACGAGGTCGGCGGTTCGATCCCGCCTGGCTCCACCAGCCTTCGCTTGCTGCGCAAGCTACGGCCCCGCAGGCCGATCATCGGCGCCGGCGCAACTGGAATCGGGCGACCGCCGCAAGGATGAAACCGCGCGGAAAAAACCGCAACAGAAACGGCACGATCTTGATGCCGAGCCCCGGCAGCACCGCGCGCCGGTCGGCCATCAGCCCGGCATAGGCCTGGCGCGCGACTTCGGCCGGCGCGACGCTGAGGATACGGGAATCGAAGCCCGGCTCGAAGCCGGCGCGGCTCTGGAATTCGGTCGACACCGGTCCCGGACAAAGCGCCGTCACGCGCACGCCGCGCGGCCTCAGTTCGCCGCGCAGCGCTTCGGAGAACGACAGCACGAAGGCCTTCGACGCGTAATACACCGCCATGCCCGGTCCCGGCAGAAACGCCGCGATCGAGGCGACGTTGAGGATGCCGCCGCGATGCCTGACGACGCTGTCGGCGAGGCGCAGCGTCAGCTCGGTCAGCGCGCGAATGTTGACGTCGATCATGCCGAGCTGATCGTCGCGGTCGAGCGCGACGGCGCGGCCGAACAATCCGTAGCCGGCATTGTTGACGAGGATGTCGACCTCGACATCCGCGGCCGCGAGCGCCGCGATGATGTCCTCGCAAGCCCTGGGCTGACGCAGATCGGCGGCGATCACCAGCGGCGCCGCGCCGCCGGCGGCCGCGATCTCGGCTGCCAGCGCCGTCAGCCGTTCCGCGCGCCGCGCGCCCCGCGCCCCACGCTGACCGTTCGCCGCGAACACCCGC
>CAXUBE010000155.1:0-6553 GCA_964249215.1 uncultured Rhodopseudomonas sp.
GGGACCCGCCGTGCGCGGTCCGCGCGCGCAGGCCGACCGCAAGCTCTACGCCGCTGCGATCCAGCAAATGATCTTGAAGGTGCCGAACCTCGGCGTGATCGAGGGCGAGGCCGACGATCTGCTGATTTCGAGCGGCCGGCTTGCCGGCGTGCGGCTGGTTGACGGCCGCGAGCTGTCCGCCGGCGCGGTGGTCGTCACCACCGGCACGTTCTTGCGCGGGCTGATCCATCTCGGCGAGCGAAGCTGGCCCGCCGGCAGGATCGGCGAGGCGCCTGCGCTCGGGCTGTCGCGCGCGTTCGAGCGGATCGGCTTTGCGCTCGGCCGGCTCAAGACCGGCACCCCGCCGCGGCTCGACGGCACTACGATCGGCTGGGCCGGCGTCGAGATGCAGCCCGGCGACGATCCGCCGGAGCCGTTCTCGGTGATGACCGACCGCATCACCACGCCACAGATTCAATGCGGCGTCACCCGCACGACCCCGGCCACCCATGATGTGATCCGGGCCAATGTGCATCGTTCGCCGATGTATTCCGGCAAGATCCAGAGTTCGGGGCCGCGCTATTGTCCGTCGATCGAGGACAAGATCGTCCGCTTCGGCGACCGCGACGGCCATCAGATCTTCCTTGAGCCGGAAGGTCTCGACGACAGCACGGTCTATCCCAACGGCATCTCCACCTCGCTTCCGGAGGACGTTCAGAGCGCGATCCTGGCGACCATTCCCGGTTTGGAACGCGCCGTGATGGTCCGACCGGGCTATGCGATCGAATACGACCATGTCGATCCGCGCGAGCTGGAGCCGACGCTGCAAGCCAAACGGCTGCCGGGACTATTTCTCGCCGGACAGATCAACGGCACCACCGGCTATGAAGAGGCTGCGGCGCAGGGACTTGTCGCGGGTCTCAACGCCGCGTCGGCTGCGGGCGGCGCGGCGCCGGTGGTGTTCGACCGTGCCGACGGTTATCTCGGCGTGATGATCGACGATCTGGTGACCCGCGGCATCACCGAGCCGTACCGGATGTTCACCTCGCGCGCCGAGTATCGCTTGACCCTGCGCGCAGACAATGCCGATCAGCGCCTGACCGACAAGGGCATCGCGCTGGGCCTCGTCGGCGCGGATCGGACGGCGCGGCATCGCGCCAAGATGAATGCGCTCGCCGCCGCCAAGGCGCTTGCGCAATCGCTCGCGATCACGCCGAACGAGGCGGCGAAACACCATCTCGCTCTGAACCGCGACGGCCAGCGCCGGACGGCTTTCGAGCTGCTGTCTTATCCGGAAGTCGGTTGGGACGCGGTGAGCCGAATCTGGCCGGAATTGACGGGAGTCGCGGCGTCGATCGCGGCGCATGTCGAGATCGACGCCAAATACGATGTGTATCTCAAACGGCAGAGCGCTGACGTTGAAGCGTTCCGCCGCGACGAAGGACTCGTTCTGGCGGACGTCAATTACGCGGCGGTGCCGGGACTGTCGAACGAAGCCCGCAACAGGCTTGAAAAGGCACGGCCGCGCACGGTGGGACAGGCCGGCCGGCTCGAAGGCATCACGCCGGCGGCGCTGGGCATCCTGGCGGCCTATCTGCGGAGAAAAGCCCGGCGGAAGCCGGCGGCGCTCGCGGGCTGAGCGCCGTGGAGTTTGCTGTTTCACGTGAAACGGCGCTGCTATTGGCTTTTCAAGATAATGTGCATGCAGGATGATGAGAGATGCGTGACGCGGAGTCGCGGCGACGGCATCCTTGAATCCGACAACACATGACTCAACGCGCGCGAAACCGGTCTCCCGTCGTAATTCCGGATGCTGACAAGGCCCAAGCGCTGCGTCTCACCGCTGTTTCAAGTGAAACAGAGGTGCGCCTCGACGTCTATGTCGACCTGCTGCTGCGATGGCAGGCCAAAACCAACCTGGTCGCCCCGTCGACGCTGCCGCAGCTCTGGACCCGGCACATTGCCGACTCGTTGCAACTGATGGCGCTGGCGCCGGCCGCCAGACATTGGGTCGATCTCGGCAGCGGAGGGGGATTTCCGGGAATCGTTTTGGCCTGCGCCATGGCGGAGACCGGCGGCCATGTCCATCTCATCGAACGAAACGGCAAGAAGGCCGCCTTTTTGCGCGAGGCGCTGCGGATCACCGATGCACCGGGCACCGTCGTTCAGGCCGACATCTCGGAAAGCGTGCACAGACTGCCCGCGGCGATCGATTGCGTCACCGCGCGCGCGCTGGCGCCGCTACACCAGCTTATCGGCTTTGCGGCGCCGTTGCTTGAGTCCGGAGCAAAAGCTCTGTTCATGAAGGGTCAAGATGTAGAAGCCGAATTGACCGAAGCCACTAAATATTGGAATATCGCGCCTCGTCTGCACCCAAGCCTCACGGGAAGCGGCTGGATCGTCGAGATCGAACGGCGTCAAGCTTCCGCACAACATACGAACGGCACGATATGCCCGTGATTGATCAGACAAATCAAAGCGATACGCCAGAGGCGCCGGCCGCCTCGCCGCGCATCATCGCGCTCGCCAACCAGAAGGGCGGCGTCGGCAAGACCACCACCGCGATCAACCTCGGCACCGCGCTGGCGGCGATCGGCGAGCGCGTGCTGATTGTCGATCTCGATCCGCAGGGCAACGCCTCGACCGGTCTCGGCATCGACCGCCGCAACCGCAATTGTTCGACCTACGACGTGCTGATCGGCGAGGCGCCGCTGCGCGAGGCGGTGGTGCCGACCGCGGTGCCGCGGCTGCATATCGCGCCGTCGACGATGGATCTTTCCGGCCTGGAGCTCGAACTCGGCGCGACGCGCGACCGCGCGTTCCGGCTGCGCGACGCGATTGCCGCGCTCAACACCGACGCCGCGCCGGACACCGCTTACACATACGTGCTGATCGATTGTCCGCCGTCGCTGAACCTGCTCACCGTGAACGCGATGGCCGCCTCGGCCGCGATCCTGGTGCCGCTGCAATGCGAGTTCTTCGCGCTCGAGGGACTGTCGCAATTGCTGCAGACGGTGGAGCAGGTCCGCACCACGCTCAATCCGAACCTGTCGATCCACGGCGTCGTGCTGACGATGTTCGACTCGCGCAATAATCTGTCGAACCAGGTGGTCGCGGACGTCCGCCAGTTCATGGGCAAGAAAGTCTACGACACCATGATCCCGCGCAACGTCCGCATCTCCGAGGCGCCGAGCTACGGCAAGCCGGTGCTGGTGTACGACCTGAAATGCAGCGGCAGCGAGGCGTATCTCAAGCTCGCGACCGAAGTGATCCAGCGCGAGCGGGAGCTACGCACCACGCATTGAAAGTCGACTCCCTCCCGCTTTCAGCGGGAGGTTCAAGAACCGATCTGCGAATCTGTGTGCAAACACAATCGGGAGTACGCGACGTGAATCACAGGGAGCCCGCGATGGCCGATGAAGCGCGTTCGCGGCTGGGCCGCGGTCTGGCCAGCCTGATCGGAGACGTCGGCGGCGAGGCCGCGCATCTGGACCGCCCGCGCGCGCCGCGCAAGGCGCCGATCGAATGTCTCGGCGCCAATCCGCGCAATCCGCGCCGCGCGTTTTCCGATGCCGAGCTTGCCGAACTCGCCTCGTCGATCCGGCAGCACGGCGTGATCCAGCCGATCGTGGTGCGCGCGGTGAAAGGCGCGCAGGATCGCTACGAGATCATCGCCGGCGAACGGCGCTGGCGCGCGGCGCAGATCGCCGGCCTGCACGACGTGCCGATCGTGACGGTCGACGTCGATGACGCCGGCGCGCTGGAAATCGCGATCATCGAAAACGTGCAGCGCGAGGACCTCAACGCGCTGGAAGAGGCGCAGGGCTATCACGCGCTCGCCGGGGACTTCAAACGCAGCCAGGACGATATCGCCAGGATCGTCGGCAAGAGCCGCAGTCACGTCGCCAACATGATGCGGCTGACCAGATTGCCGTCCGACGTGCAGGCGCTGATCGCCGACGGCAAGCTGTCCGCGGGCCAGGCCCGCGCGCTGATCAATTTGGCCGATCCGTCCGCCGCCGCAAGGCGCATCGTCGCCGAAGGCCTCAATGTGCGGCAGGCCGAGGCGCTGGCGCATGCGCAGGGCGTCCCGGAGCGCAAGCCGCAGAAGCCCCGCGCCGGCGCCGTAAAGGACGCCGATACGCTGGCGCTGGAAAAGCGCGTCGGCGACGCGCTCGGGCTGAAGGTCAGCGTCGATCACCGCAATCCTGGCGGCATCGTTCAGATCAGATACCGCGACCTCGAACAGCTCGACGAGATCCTGCGACGGTTGGACAGGGACGCGTAGTCCGACAGCGTAGCGTCCTCGAAACGAGAATCTGACTCAGTCAGGTTGAATCGGAGCGCCCGAGTTCATCGCACCCTCTCCCCTTGCGGGAGAGGGTGGACGCACGAAGTGCGGCCGGGTGAGGGGTTTGTATTTCACGGACTTTTCACCCCTCACCCGCCTTCGATGCTTCGCATCTCAGGCACCCTCTCCCTCACGGGGAGAGGGGACGCAGAACATTTCTGCATTGGTTGAACTTGAATGGATCATTCTAGCCGGACCCGTGGCGCGCACCGGTGAACGCCGGCGGTCCGTCCTGATACTACCCCCGCCGCCGGGCGTTGACGGCGATCGACAGCAGCGCGCGTTGCGCGATCACCGCCGCGAGCGCGGATTGCTTGCGGCTATCCAGCGCCGCCGCCGCGAGCTGATCGATGATCGCGAGCAGCCGCGCGGAATCGAAATTGCGCAGCGCCGTCTCGACCACGGCCTTGCGCGAAAAATGCAGCCGCGGAAATCCGCTCTCGAGCGCCATCGCCGCCGGCGTGCCGTCCGCGACCGCGAGCGACGCCTTGTGCAGCAGCGCGGCGTGGCGCTGCGCGGCGGCGAGCAGCACGCCCGGATAGGTGCCGGCGGTCATCGCCTTGACGAACTCGGTCTCGACCTGCGCCGGCCGGCCGGCGAAGGCGAAATCGACGATCGGATCGATCTTCAGCTCCGAGGCGTCCGATAGGCTCGCCATCACGTCGTCGAGCGTGACCTCGGCGTTGCCGTAGGCGTACAACGCGAGCTTGCGCAGTTCGTTGCGCGAGGCCTGGCGGTCGCCGCCGAGCAGCGACAGCAGCACCGCGCGGGCGTCGGCCGCGATCCGCAGATGCGAGGCGCGCATGTCGTCGTCGATCAGCTTGCCGAGATCGCGCTCGGTATCCGGATAGCAGCCGATCGCCACCGCGGTCGCGGCCTTTTCGCATGCCTTGCGCAGCGGCGCGTCGGGCCGCGGATCGCGCGCCGGCCGCCGAACATCGGGATCGTCATCGCCTCGTCCACCAGCCGCGACGGCTCGGCGGCGAGGTCGTCGCCGTCGAGGCGCACCAGCGAAAACGGATCGGTCGGATCGTCGACCGCGGAGGCCATCAGCGCGTCGGCGCGCTCGCGGACGAGGCCGGCGTCGGGACCGTACAGCAGGATGATCGGGCGCTTGGGATCGGGCCGCGCGAGGAAGCCGTCGATCTCCCTGCCGCGCAGCGCGACCATGACCGGCTAGATGCCGGCGTAGAAGAACGACGCCAGCCGGGTCTGGATGTTGGTGGCGATTTCCTGCGAGGCGCGGTCCTCGGCGTCGCGGAACGCGCGGGAGCGGGCGAAGCGCTGGCTCTGGCCGGGGATGTCGTATTCGACGCGGGAGAAGGTGTTGCCCGCCAGCACGATCTTGCCGGTGGCGATTTCGCGCAATTTGTAGTCCGCGTCGATGCCGTAATTCTCGATCGAGGGCAGCGTGGTCAGCGGATCGACGATCAGCGAGGAGCGGGTGGTGTTCAGCCGCAGCTCAAGCGAATACAGCGGCGGCAGCCCGGTGGCGCCGCCGTACATCTTGAACATCAGCGCGTTGCGGATCTCGATGCCGAGGCGGGCGGTTCGCGAGGCGTTCGCCACCGCCACCAGCGGCGGCACCTCGACGGTGGCGAGTTTGTCGCGCAGCGCCGGCGTGCCGTCGGCATGTTCGGCGTACATCGGCTGGAAGCAGCCGGCGGTGAACGCGGACAGCGTCACCACCAGCAGCAGCCTCGCGGCGATGCCCGCCTCAGCCCACGACATTCACGATCCTTTGCGGCACCACGATAATCTTGCGGACCGGCTTGCCATCCAGCGCCAGTTTTACCGCATCAAGCGCCAGAACGGCAGCCTCAATTTCCGGATTTTGCGCTTCCCTGGCCACTGTGACCTCGCCGCGTTTCCTGCCGTTGACCTGCACCGGCAGCGTGATGCTGTCCTCGACCAGAAGGTCCGCTTCGACCGTCGGCCAGGCCGCCTCCGAAACCAGACCTTCCCGGCCCAGCACCTGCCAGCATTCCTCGGCCAGATGCGGCATCATCGGCGCAAACAGTTGCACAAGAATGACCGCGGCTTCGCGGATCGCGAAAGCCTGGTCCGGCGCGGGCTGTCCGGCGCGGCCGAGCGCTTCGGCCAGCGCGTTGGCGAATTCGCGGATGTGAGCGAGGCAGACGTTGAAATGCAGCCGCTCGATGCCGGTCGAGACCTTGTCCAGCGCGCCATGCGTCGCCTTGCGGAGCGCCAGCGCGTCGGCAC
>CAXUBE010000156.1:0-6549 GCA_964249215.1 uncultured Rhodopseudomonas sp.
CGACAATCTGAACTGCTGGCCGACGAGCTTCATCCTTGGCCGCGACGGCCGGGTCGCCCCAGCCGTCGATCTTGGGTTCGGGGGTCCAGAGCATCGGGCCCCACTGGTGGTAGGGGCCGCGCGCCCACGACGACGAGTCGAGCCCGGCCGCGGCGACCTTGGCGGCCTGGTCCGGGGTGCGGATGCCGAAGCCGACGCAGACCGGCAGTCGGGTATGGCGCTTGATCCGCGCCACCGCGTCGCCGACCTCGGTGGCGTCGGCGGCGCCGCTGCCGGTGATGCCGGTGATCGACACGTAGTACACAAAGCCCGAGGTATTGGCGAGCACCGCCGGCAGCCGCTTGTCGTCGGTCGTGGGCGTCGCCAGCCGGATGAAATTCAGCCCGGCGTCCATCGCCGGGATGCAGAGCTCGGAATCCTGTTCCGGCGGCAGGTCGACGATGATCAGGCCGTCGACGCCGGCCGACCTCGCATCGGCGAGAAACGCATCGACGCCGTAGATGTAGACCGGATTGTAGTAGCCCATCAGCACGATCGGCGTCATGTCGTCGCCGTCGCGAAACGCCCGCACCAGATCGAGCGTGTTGCGCAGCGTCGCGCCGGCCTTGAGCGCGCGCAGGCCCGCGGCCTGGATCGCCGGCCCGTCCGCCATCGGATCGGTGAACGGCATGCCGATCTCGATGACGTCGGCGCCCGCCGCCGGCAGCGCCCTGATGACCGACAGCGACGTCTCATGGTCGGGATCGCCGGCCATGACGAAGGTCACGAACGCGGCGCGGCCCTGCTTGGTCAGTTCGGCGAAACGCTTGTCGATGCGGGTTGTCATGTTGCAGCGTTCGCCGTGATATAGCTCTGTCTGATGAGGAGAGGTCGGCTGCGACGCCGTCGGGTGAAGGGGATGGACAAGTTCAAAGCCAGAGCCAGAAATCTTCGCATCTCGCAAACAAGTGCCGAAGCGAAGCTATGGCAAGCGCTTAGAAACCGGCGCTTGGCGCGGTGGAAATTCAGACGGCAGCATCCGATTGATCGATACATTGTCGACTTTGTTACTTTGGACGGCAAGCTCGTTGTCGAAGTCGACGGCATTACCCATGGCGGCAGCGACGCGATCAGACGCGACGCCATACGCAGCCGAGTGCTTGAAAGCTGCGGCTTCCATGTGGTTCGCGTCACCAATATCGACGTATATGAAAATCTCGAGGGCGTAGTCGACATGATCGAGACCACGCTGAATCCGGATCGGAATTGAGGCCCCCTCACCCGGTTGCTGCGCAACCGACCTCTCCCCAGCGGGGAGAGGTGAAGACGTGCTCCCTCTTTACCTCTCCCCGTTGGGGAGAGGTCGGATCGCTGTTGCGATCCGGGTGAGGGGGCGCTTGTCGAACGACCCATCATGTCCGCCCCTTCAAGATTTCCGCGACCTGCGGGATGTCCTTGTCGCCGCGGCCGGAGAGATTGACGACCATCAGATGATCCTTCGGCCGTCGCGGCGCGAGCTCCATCACCTTGGCGATGGCGTGCGCCGGCTCCAGCGCCGGGATGATGCCCTCCAGACGCGACAGCAATTGAAACGCCGCCAGCGCTTCCTCGTCGGTGGCCGAAAGATATGTGACGCGGCCGGTCTCGTGCAGCCAGGAATGCTCCGGACCGATGCCGGGATAGTCCAGCCCCGCCGAGATCGAATGGCCTTCCTGGATCTGGCCGTCCCGGTCCATCAGCAGATAGGTGCGGTTGCCATGCAGCACGCCGGGGCGGCCGCCGGCGATCGACGCCGCGTGCAATTGCGTCAGCCCGTGCCCCGCCGCCTCGACGCCGAAAATCTCGACGGACGGATCGTCGAGGAAGGGATGAAACATTCCCATCGCGTTGGAGCCGCCGCCGATGCAGGCGATCAGCGAATCCGGCAGCCGGCCCTCGGCCTGCTGCATCTGTGCTTTGGTTTCGGCGCCGATGATGGACTGGAAATCGCGCACCATCATCGGATAGGGATGCGGCCCCGCCACCGTGCCGATGCAATAGAACGTGTCGCTGACATTGGTGACCCAGTCGCGCAGCGCCTCGTTCATCGCGTCCTTCAGCGTGCGCGCGCCGGCCTTGACCGGGACCACTCTGGCGCCGAGCATCTGCATGCGGATGACGTTGGGCTGCTGGCGTTCGACATCGACCGCGCCCATGAACACGATGCATTCCAGCCCGAACCGCGCGCACAACGTCGCGGTGGCGACGCCATGCTGGCCTGCGCCGGTCTCGGCGATGATGCGCTTCTTGCCCATCCGCCGCGCCACCATGATCTGGCCGAGCACGTTGTTGACCTTGTGCGATCCGGTGTGGTTGAGCTCCTCGCGCTTGAAGTAGATCTTGGCGCCGCCGGCGCGGCCGGAGGCCGCAGACACTTCTCGAAGATGTTCGGTCAGCCGCTGCGCGTAATACAAAGGCGACGGCCGGCCGACATAGTCCTTCAGGTAGCCGTCCATCTCGGCCTGGAATGACGGATCGGCGCGGGCGTCCTCATAGGCCTTCTGCAGGTCGAGGATCAGCGGCATCAGCGTTTCGGCGACGAAGCGTCCGCCGAAAATGCCGAAATGCCCGCGCTCGTCGGGACCGGATCGAAAGGAGTTGGGCAGTTGCTTGTTCATCGAAACCTTCGTTATCACCAGGCTGGCTCCCTCTTCCCGTTCTTTACGGGGAGAGGGTTGGGGTGAGGGGCTCTTGCCTGCATCGGACGCCCCCTCACCCGGTTATCTCGCTTCGCGAGACAACCGACCTCTCCCCGCGAGCGGGGAGAGGTGAAGGAAGAGACCGAGCGGCGCGGATAAACTTTTCGATCATCTCGGCATCCTTGATGCCGGCGGAGCTTTCGACGCCCGACGACACATCGACACCGCCGGCGCGCGTGATCCGCAGCGCCCGCGCGACATTGCCGGCGTGAACGCCGCCGGAGACCATGAACGGCACGCCGCAATCGAGCGCATCGAGCAGGTGCCAATCGAACGGCGTTCCGAGCCCGCCCGGACGCGTGGCGCCTGTCGGCGCGCGCGCGTCGAACAAAATGCGGTCGGAAACCGCGGCATAGGCCGGCAGCACCGCGAGATCGGCGGCGGTCTCGATCGCCAACGCCTTCATCACCGGCAGGCCGAAGCGGCGCTTGACCGCCGCGATCCGGGCGGGGCTTTCGCGGCCGTGAAACTGCCAGACATCCGGCTGCAGCATGTCAGCGACCCGATCGAGCAGCGCATCGTCGGCATCGACCGTGAGCGCGACCCTGGTGGCGCGCCCCGCCGCCCGACGGCCGAGTTCGCGCGCGGTATCGAAGCCGACATGCCGCGGCGACGCCGGAAAGAACACGAAGCCCACCATGTCGGCGCCGGCCGACAGCGCCGCGTCGAGCGTGTCGCTGGTCGAAAGGCCGCAGATTTTGACGATGACGGGCATGGGACCGCACGGGTTGATTGGCGCAGCTTTCGGGGATCGCAACGGTTCCGGCGGTCTCCCCGCCGCCGGATCGGTGTGGTTCTTCTACAACGTCGCTCCGTATTTGTCGCGCTCGCTCGCCGCGACGCCTTGCCCCGGCAGCAGCGGCACTTGCAGCGCGTCGCGCCCGGCCGGATTGGCGATGCCGGCGCGCAACTGCGCCAATTGCGCCCGCGCCTCGATCGCATCGGCCTGATGCCGCCGCGCCGCGCGCCGCCAGCGGCTTTGCCGGATCCAGGTCGCGATGCCGCCGGCGATCACGCCGAGGATGGCGGTGCCGATGATCAGCACGAACAGCGGCACGCGCACGCCGTCGGCCGGATCGACCGAGTTCAACGGATCGAACGACACCGTGACGAGATGGCGGTTGGCGACCGCGAATACGATCAGGATCAGCCCGATGGGAATTGCGATCAGCGCGGTGAGAAACTTTCGCATGGTTGCTCCAGCCGCGGCGGCGGACGCGCGTCAGGCGCCGGCTTCGGAACTGCCGGCTTCGCGGTTCAACCGTTCGCGCATTTCCTTGCCGGTCTTGAAGAACGGCACGCTCTTCTGGTCGACCGGCACATGGGCGCCGGTGCGCGGATTGCGGCCGGCCCGCGCCGGACGATGCTTCACCGAGAACGCACCGAAGCCGCGCAGCTCGACGCGGTCGCCGCGCGCCAGTGCCGCCACGATCTCGTCGAGAATGGCGTTGACGATGTTCTCGACATCCCGCTGATACAGATGCGGGTTGTGCTCGGCGATACGCTGAACGAGTTCGGATTTGATCATCGAGCCGGTGGTCCGTGCGGGCGGATCGCCATTTCCTTGAAAAACTTGTTCATTGTCAAGCCGCTAATTGAAACCGGCCGAGTCGGGAAATCAAGCAGCGCAATGTTGCGCAACGCAGCGAGTAAGCGTGGACGGATCGGTTCGTGCAGGCTGGCGCGCTCAGTTCGCGGCCGCCGGACGCCACAGCGCCAGCATGCCGTCGAGACCCAGGCGCTCGACCGATGGTGCGAGGCCGGACTGCCCGATCTGGCGCGCGATGGCGCCGAGCCCGAGCGCGTCGAGCCCGATCGACGCCGCGGTGCGCAGGAACGTCAGGTCGCCGAACCGCGGCGTCAGCTTGAAATCCTTCACCGGCAGCGCGCCGTCGACCTTCTTCTCGGAGACCAGCCACGCCACCGCGGTCTTCTCGTCGCCGAGCTGATCGATCAGCTTGAGGCCGACCGACTGCCGGCCGGTGAACACCCGGCCGTCGGCGACGGCCTCGAGCTGCGCATCGTCCATGCCGCGGCGGCTCTTCACCAGGTCGCGAAACCACGCATAGGAATCCTTCACCAGCGCGTCGAGCGCGGCGCGGGCGGCCTCGCTGGTCGGCTCGAAGCCGTTCGGCGCGGCCTTCAGCGGCGAGGATTTCACCTCCTCGACCTTGACGCCGACGGTCTTCAACAGCTCGGAGAAATTCGGAAACTGAAACAGCACGCCGATCGAGCCGACCAGCGAGCTCTGCTGCGCGACGATGTGGTCCGAAGCGAGCGCTGCGATGTAACCGCCGGACGCGGCGAGCCCTTCGACCACCACCACCAGCGGCTTCTTGGCCTTGAGCCGCGTCAGCGCGTCGAAAAGCTGCTCGGAGCCGGCGGTGGTGCCGCCCGGCGAATTGATGTGGACCACCACGGCGGCCGCGGCGGATTTCTCCAGCCGCTCCAGCGCCTCGACGCGGTCGTTGTCGCTGCGGATCAGGCCGTCGATCTGGATCCGCGCGATGGTGCCCGCCGCGGTCAGCGTGCCGGGTCCGGATGGCGACAGCGCGAGGCCGATCCCGACGACGGCCGCGATCGCGATCGCAACCGCGGCGACCCGCCACAGCGTCAGTTTGCGGCGCATCCTGCGGCGGTCGACGATCACATCGGAATCAAACGACATTCTGAATCTCCGGAAGATTTTGCGGTCGGTGTCGCACGGCAGGCATCTGCGCCGTGTTGATGGGATGCGCTGGATTTACATCAAATGCGGTTCGAAATGAAGCGAGGCGGTTCTTCGATCGCAGCGGCGATTTTATCCTGCTTTTTGCCGCGATGCAGGCCGTCATCCCCGCGCAGGCTGTCATCCCCGCGCAGGCGGGGATCCCGTATCCGAGGCGAATCGTTGAACTGTGGCGGCACGGCGTACCGGATCACCCGGTCTTCGGGCGCTGCGCGCCCTTGCCGGGCGATGACGGCTTACCGACAACAAAAAGGCCCCGGTCTCCCCGGGGCCTCTTCGCATCGCATAACCGCGATATTTCTTACTTGTCGCGCTGCTTGAGCGCGGTGCCGAGAATGTCGCCCAGCGTCGCGCCGGAATCCGACGACCCGTATTGCGCGATGGCTTCCTTTTCCTCGGCGACTTCGAGCGCCTTGATCGACACCTGCACCTTGCGGGCCTTCTTGTCGAACTGGATCACCCGCGCGTCGACCTTTTCGCCGACCGCGAAACGCTCGGCGCGCTGGTCGCCGCGCTCGCGCGCGAGCTCGGACCGCTTGATGAAGGTGGTGAAGTCGGTGCCGACGATCTGCACGTCGATCCCGGATTCCTTGACGTCCATCACCTCGCAGGTCACGACCGCGCCCTTCTTGACGTCGCCCGGCTCGGCGAACGGATCGCCCTCGAGCTGCTTGACGCCGAGCGAGATGCGCTCCTTCTCGACATCGACGTCGAGGACGATGGCCTTGACCATGTCGCCCTTCTTGAAGTTGTCGATCACCTGCTCGCCCGGCTGCTTCCAGTCGAGGTCGGACAGATGCACCATGCCGTCGACGTCGCCGTCGAGCCCCAGGAACAGACCGAATTCGGTCTTGTTCTTGACCTCGCCTTCGACCGTCGTGCCGACCGGGAATTTCTCGATGAAGACTTCCCAGGGATTGCGCATGGTCTGCTTGAGACCGAGCGAGATGCGGCGCTTGACGCTGTCGACCTCGAGCACCTGCACTTCGACCTCCTGCGAGGTCGAGACGATCTTGCCGGGGTGCATGTTCTTTTTGGTCCACGACATCTCCGAGACGTGGATCAGGCCTTCGATGCCCGGCTCCAGTTCGACGAACGCGCCGT
>CAXUBE010000157.1:0-6517 GCA_964249215.1 uncultured Rhodopseudomonas sp.
CGCTGGGCGGCAGCCCACGCGCCGCCGCCCAGCGTCCGTTGCCGTCCATGATGATGGCGACATGCGCCGGCGCGTCGGACAGGTCCGATCGGTCGGGCGCGGGCGCGGCAGCGTTCGACATGGTCAATTCCCGAAGCGTGGTCCCGCCAGGTTCGATTCCAGACGCAAGCCGAGTGTAACGCGATCCCGGTTCGGCGGCATGGTTTTTTGCGACAAACCCCGCTGTTCCGGGGCTTTGTCGCCAGCGATCCTGCCGTGACCGACGCTACACCGTGAGGATTTCCTTTTCCTTGCCGGACAGCAACTGATCGATTTCGGAAATCACCGCGTCGGTCGCCTTCTGGACATCGGTATCCAGGCGCTTCTGGTCGTCCTCGGAAATCTCGTGCGCTTTTTCCAGCTTCTTGATTATGTCGAGGCCGTCGCGCCGAACATGCCGCACCGAGACCTTGGCGGCTTCCGCGTATTTGTGCGCGACCTTGACCAACTCCTTGCGGCGCTCCTGGTTGAGTTCGGGAATCCGCAGCCGCAATACCTGGCCTTCGGTCGCGGGGCTGAGACCGAGATTGGAATCCACGATCGCCTTCTCGACCGCCTTGACCATCGTCTTGTCCCACACCTGCACCGACAGCAGTCG
Source organism: uncultured Rhodopseudomonas sp. (assembly GCA_964249215.1). GTDB lineage: Bacteria > Pseudomonadota > Alphaproteobacteria > Rhizobiales > Xanthobacteraceae > CAXUBE01. The sequence goes on from CAXUBE010000157.1 coordinate 638, forward strand.
CGGCTCCGGCACGCTGACGGTGGCGAGCTGGTTGAGCGGCATGTGGCTGCCATAAGCTTCGACCTGCACGGGCTCCAGCATGGAGGCCGCCGCGCGACCGGTTCGCAACCCGCCGAGCTCATGCTTCAGCGCCTGGGTGGCGCCCTGCATCCGGCGCTTCAATTCGTTGATGTCGAAATTGCCCGGCATCCGCTTCTCCTTCACAAGCAAACTTCCAGCCGTCGATCAGCTCACGACCGTCGCGCGGCCCGCGCCCGACAGCACCGCGCCGATCGAACCCGGCTCGTCGATCGAGAACACGATGATAGGCAGCGAGGTCTCGCGGGCAAGCGCGAAAGCGGTCGCGTCCATCACCTTGTAGCCGCCTTCCAGCGCCTGCGCATGCGTCAATCGGTCGAACCGCGTCGCCGATGCGTCAAGCTTGGGATCGGCGCTGTACACGCCGTCGACATTGGTGGCCTTCAGCACCGCGGCCGCGCCGATTTCGGCGGCGCGCAGCACCGCGGTTGTGTCGGTGGTGAAGAACGGATTGCCGGTGCCGCCCGCGAGCAGCACCATGCGGCCCTTGGCGAGCGCGCGTTCGGCCGCGGCGCGGGTGAACAGCTCGCACACCTCCGGCATCGCCAAGGCGCAGAGCGTCCGCACCGTCTGGCCGCGGCGCTGCAGCGCTTCGGCGAGCGCCAGGCAGTTCATCACCGTCGCCAGCATGCCCATGGTGTCGCCGGTGGTGCGCGACACGCCGCGCGCGGACACCTCGACGCCGCGAAAGATGTTGCCCCCGCCGACGACGACCGCGATCTCGACGCCGAGCCCGGCGGCGGCGGCAAGGTCGCCGGCGATACGATCGATGGTCGGCTGATCGATGCCGTAGGCCTGAGGCCCGGCGAGATATTCCCCCGAAAGCTTGACCACGACGCGACGATAGACCGGCTCACCCATGGCGATCGCTTCCCTTCGAGGGCGCCGGCCGCCCGGCCGCGCGGGCCGGATGGCCGTGACTTGCGATTACTTCTTGCCGCTGGCGGCCGCCACTTCGGCCGCGAAATCCGAGGTCTGCTTGTCGATGCCTTCGCCCAGCGCATAGCGCACGAAACCGGTGACGGCGATCGGCGCGCCGACGCGGCCTTCGGCTTCCTTCACCGCCTGCGCGACCGACTTGCCTTTTTCATCATGGATGAAGGCCTGCTCCATCAGGCAGACTTCCTTGTAGAACGTTTTCAGGCCGTTCTCGACGATCTTGCCGATCATCGCTTCCGGCTTGCCCTGCTGGCGGTATTTGTCGGCCATCACGTCCTTTTCGCGCGCCACAATTACGGGGTCGAGCGACGCGGGATCGAGCGCCTGCGGATTGGTGGCGGCGACGTGCATCGCGAGCTGGCGCCCGAGCGACGACAGCTCGTCGCTCTTGCCGGCGGATTCCAGCGCGACGATCACGCCCATCTTGCCGGCACCCTCGATCACCGCGTTGTGCACATAGCTCGCGACCACGCCCTGCTTCACCTCGAGCATGGCGGCGCGGCGCAGCGTCATGTTCTCGCCGATGGTGGCGATGGCGTCGGCGATCGCGGTCGCCACCGTCGCCGAACCGACCGGCGCGGCGTTGACCTTGTCGATATCGGGTCCGACCTTGAGCGCAACCTGCGCGATCAGCTTGACAAGGCCCTGGAACTGCTCGTTGCGCGCGACGAAATCGGTCTCGGAATTGACCTCGACCACGACGCCCTTGGTCTTTTCGGTCAGCGCGCCGATCAGGCCTTCGGCGGCGACGCGGCCGGCTTTCTTGGCGGCCTTGGACAAGCCCTTCTTGCGCAGCCAGTCGATCGCGGCGTCCATGTTGCCGTCGTTCTCGCTGAGCGCCTGCTTGCAGTCCATCATGCCGACGCCGGTGGTCTCGCGCAGGTCCTTGACCATCGCTGCTGTGATCGTTGCCATAGCTGTCCTTTGCCTGTCGGATCGAACGCAGCCAGTCTCACGCTGCCGCGCGCCCCAGGACCCTTCGAAAAATCCGGATTTCGACTGAGTGTCGCGGCCCTGACGCCGGCCGCGACAAATCGCGTTATTCCGCCTCTGCGGTCATCGCCTTGGCCTGGGCGACCCAGCCGTCGGCGCGGCTCGGCAGGCCGACCTCCTCGCCGATATGATGCGCGGTGTCGTGATCGAGTTCGGCGAGCTGCCAGAAATGGAAGATGCCGAGATCGTTGAATTTCTTCTCGATCGCGCCGGATACGCCGGTGAGCTTCTTGAGATCGTCGGCGGAGCCGCGCGGACCGGCGAGGCCCTGGAAGGCCGCGGGCTGCGCCGGCGGCTTCGGCAGTTCCTCGCGGACCGGTGCGGCGGAGGCGCCGACGTCGACGCCGGAATCGCCCTGCGCGCGCGAGATGCCGTCGATCGCCGCACGGGCGATGAGATCGCAATACAGCGAGATGGCGCGGCCGGCGTCGTCATTGCCGGGCACCAGATAGGTGATGCCCTTGGGATCGCAGTTGGTATCGACGATGGCGGCGACCGGGATGTTGAGCCGCTGCGCTTCCTGGATCGCGATGTCTTCCTTGTTGGTGTCGATCACGAAGATCATGTCCGGAAGGCCGCCCATGTCCTTGATGCCGCCGAGCGAGCGGTCGAGCCGATCGCGCTCGCGCTGCAGCGTCAGCCGCTCCTTCTTGGTGTAGGCGCTGGCATCGCCCGAGGTCAGCACCTCGTCGAGATGACGCAGCCGCTTGATCGAGCCGGAGATCGTCTTCCAGTTTGTCAGCGTGCCGCCGAGCCAGCGCGAATTGACGAAGTACTGCGCCGAGCGCTTGGCGGCCTCGGCCACGCCGTCCTGGGCCTGGCGCTTGGTGCCGACGAACAGGATTCGGCCGCCTTTGGCAACCGTATCGCTGACGGCTTTCAGCGCAGTATACAGCAGCGGCACGGTCTGCGCGAGGTCGATGATGTGGATGTTGTTGCGGGCGCCGAAGATGTAGTCCGCCATCTTCGGATTCCAGCGGTGCGACTGGTGTCCGAAATGCACGCCGGCTTCGAGCAGTTGACGCATCGAAAATTCAGGGATCGCCATAGGTCTTCGTTCTCCGGTTGGTTCCTCCGGAAGCGTGTGAGCAGACGGGCGTTCAGGCAGGAAAAACTGCCTTGCGGCCCGGATGCCACCGGACGGCGGTCAAGCCATGCTTCCGTGTGAGATGGCGCGGTATATAGCCGGATTGTCCGCATAAGCAAGGACATTGGGCGGGATCGGGCCGCCGTTCGGCCATCGGCGTTGGCTTCGCAGGGCGATCTGGCTATGATCTGGCCAGATGCGTTTTGAGATCGTTCTGGCACAGGAAGCCGTGGAAGACCTCGACGGGTTGACGGCGTCACTGCGCGCGACCGTCAAGGATGCGGTCGAGCGGCATTTGCGGCACGAACCGAAGAAAATCACCCGCAGCCGCATCAAACGGCTGCGCGGATTGAACCGGCCGCAATACCGGCTCCGTATCGCCGATGTGCGGGTGTTTTATGATGTGTCTGGCACGACCGTCGAGATTCTGGCGATCGTGGCCAAATCGGAGACCGATTCATGGTTGAGACTGTCCGCAAGTCCGGAATGAAGCAAGTGTCGTTTTCCGACATCAAGGATGACCTCTCGCGATTTCTTCGTGAGGCGGAAACCGAGGAGATCGTCATCACCCGTCATGGCAAACCCGCAGGCGTGCTGATCGGCTTTGCATCCGAGGACGACTGGTTCGACTATCGTCTCGAACACGACCCGGGCTTCCAGCGCCGCGTCGAAAGCGCGCGGAAGAGCCTGCGTGCGGGACAGGGTGTCAAGCTCGACGACATCGACTCTTAGATGGGCGTCGATGCGCCCGCACGCGCATCGGTCGCCTAAAGCGTCTCCACCAGTTCGACGCCGGACACCGCCTTGATGGCGCCGGCGATCTGCGGCGAGACCTGAAACCGGCCGTCGAGCTTGAACTCGACCTCGGTCTGCAGATCGAGCCGCAACACCAGCGCGACATCGCCCGCGCCCGTGGCGCTTGCGACCTGCGGCGTCAGCCGCTTGGCGATCGAGTCCAGCGATCGCGTATCCTTGACGAAAATCCGCAGCCCCTTCTGGGTCTTGGCCGCGGCGGCATCGAGCAATTCGGCATGCAGCACCCGGGCGCGGACGTCCTCGCCCTGCAGTTCGGCGCCGAGTTGCAGCAGCACCGCGGCGCCGGGCTCCAGCACCTCGCGGTATTGCGCGAGCCCCTCGGAGAACAGCACGGCTTCGAAGTGCCCGGTCGGATCGGACAGGCCGATGATGCCCATCTTGTTGCCCGTTTTGGTGCGCCGCTCCATCCGCGACACCACCGTCGCCGCGACCCTGCCCGCGGTCGTCCCGGTTTTCACCGCGCGGCAGAACTCGGCCCATGGCTGCACCCGCAGCCGCTTCAGCGCCACCGCGTAATCATCGAGCGGATGACCCGACAGGAAGAAGCCGATCGCGTCGTATTCGCGGCGCAACCGGTCCGCCGGCAGCCATCCCTCGACCTGCGGCAGCATGATGGTCGGCGCATCCGCAGCACCGCCGAACATGTCGTTCTGCCCCATCATCGCCGCCTCGTGGCTGCGCTGGCATGCCGCCAGGATCGCCTCGGCACCGGCGAACACCCGCGCGCGGTTGGAATTGATCGCATCGAAGGCGCCGGCCGCGGCGAGGCTCTCGATCACCCGCTTGTTGATGGCGCGCGGATTGACCCGCGCGGCGAAGTCCGCCAGCGACGTGAACAGCCCGACCTGCCGCGCCGCGACGATCAGATCGACCGCCTGGGCGCCGACGCCCTTCAAGCCGGCGAGCGCGTAGTAGATGACGCCGTCGGCGACCTCGAAGGTCGCGCCGGAACGGTTGATCGACGGCGCCTCGACCTTGATGCCGAGCCGCTGCGCCTCGGCGCGAAATTCCGACAGCTTGTCGGTGTTGTTGATGTCGAGCGTCATCGAAGCGGCGAGGAATTCGACCGGATAGTTCGCCTTCATCCATGCGGTCTGATAGGTGATGAACGCGTAGGGCGCCGAATGCGATTTGTTGAAGCCGTATTCGGCGAATTTCGCGCAGGCGTCGAAGATCGCCTCCGTCGTCGCCTTCGGAATTCCCCGTTCGATCGCGCCGGAGAGAAACCGCGCCCGCTGCGCGTCCATCTCGGACTTGATCTTCTTGCCCATGGCGCGACGCAGAAGATCGGCTTCCGCCAGCGTATAACCGGCGAGCGATTTGGCGATCTGCTGCACCTGTTCCTGATAGGTGATGACGCCGAAGGTTTCCTTCAGGATCGGTTCGAGGGTCGGGTGCAGATATTCGATTTCCTCTTCGCCGAGCTTGCGTGAGCAATAGGTCGGAATGTTCGCCATCGGTCCCGGACGATACAGCGCCACCAGCGCGATCAGGTCTTCGAACCGGTCGGAGCGCATATCGACCAGCGCGCGCCGCATGCCCTGGCTTTCGACCTGGAACACGCCGACCACGTCGCCGCGCCCCAGCATCTCGTAGGTTTTCTTGTCGTCGAGCGGGATCCGTCCGATGTCGAGATCGATGCCGCGCCGCTTCAGCAGCTTGACCGCGACATCGAGCACCGTCAGCGTCTTGAGGCCGAGGAAGTCGAATTTGACGAGGCCGGCCGGCTCGACCCATTTCATGTTGAATTGCGTGACCGGCATGTCGGACTTCGGATCGCGATAGAGCGGCACCAGCTCGCTCAACGGCCGGTCCGATATCACGATCCCCGCGGCATGGGTCGAGGCGTGCCGCGTCAGGCCCTCCAGCCGCTGCGCGATGTCGAAGGCGCGCGCGACCACCGGATCCTCGTCGCGGAACGCCTGCAGCTTCGGCTCGCTCGCCAGCGCGGCGGCCAGGGTCACCGG
>CAXUBE010000158.1:0-6421 GCA_964249215.1 uncultured Rhodopseudomonas sp.
GTGCAGGTCCTCGTCAACAACGCGGCGGTGACGGCGGCCAAGCCCGTGCTCGACATCACCTCCGACGAATTCGACGACGTGATGGCCGTGAATCTGCGCGGCACCTTCCAGGGCTGCCAGGTGTTCGGCGGCTACTTCCGCGACCGGGGCTACGGCCGCATCGTCAACATGGCGTCGCTCGCCGGGCAGAACGGCGGCACCGCGACCGGCGCGCATTACGCGGCGTCCAAGGCCGGCATCATCGCGCTGACCAAGGTGTTCGCGCGCGATCTCGGCAGATTCGGCGTCACCGTCAATGCGGTCGCGCCGGGGCCGCTCGACCTGCCGATGGTGCACCGGACCGTGCCGCCGGACAAACTCGCCGAGCTGCGGCAGGCGATCCCGGTCGGCGACATCGGCGATCCGCATTTCGTCGGCCGCATGGTCGCCGAACTGGCGTCCGCCGACGCCGGCTTCGTGACCGGCGCGACCTGGGACGTCAATGGCGGGCTTTTCATGCGCTGAGCTGCGCGCCGGTGCGCGGCAACGCGCGCCCGGCCGAGACAGCTCGTCGATCTGCGAGCGTATCCGATGACCGATCAAACGCTGGACCTTGTGATCGCCGAGCGCACCGACGTCGCCGGCGGCATCGTCGTTCTCGACCTGGTCGCGCCGGCCGGCGCGGCGCTGCCGTCGTTCGAGGCCGGCGCGCATGTCGACGTGCACGTCGGCGCCGGCCTGGTGCGGCAATATTCGCTGTGCGGCGATCCCGCCGAGACCGGCCGCTACCGTCTGGGCGTGCTGCTCGATCCGAAATCGCGCGGCGGGTCGGTCGGCATCCATCGCGATTTTCGCGTCGGCGCGCGGGTCCGCGTCGGCATTCCGCGCAATCATTTCCCGCTAGCCGCGCAAGCGAGCCATTCCGTGCTGATCGGCGGCGGCATCGGCATCACGCCGATCCTGTCGATGGCGTATCATCTGGCCTCGGCCGGACGATCGTTCGAGTTGCATTACTGCGCGCGCGACAAGAGCAAGGCGGCGTTCCTGGCGGAGCTTGAGCGCGCGCCGTTTGCCGACCGGATCAAGTGGCACTTCAGCGCCGAGCCCGGCGGTTCGCGGATCGATGTCGCGCGCGACGTGACGCCGCCCGAGCCGGGCGTGCATCTCTATGTCTGCGGCCCGGCAAGCTTCATGGACGATTTGATCGCCGACGCCAGACGCTTCGGCTACCCCGACGACGCCATTCACAAGGAGCACTTCAACGTCGAAGTCGATACGTCCGGCGACGCGTTCGAGGTGGTGCTGGCGCAATCCGGCAAGACCGTCGCCGTTGCCGCGGGCGTCACCATCGTCAAGGCGCTGGCGTCCGCCGGCGTCAAGGTCGAGGTGTCGTGCGAGAACGGCGTCTGCGGCACGTGCCTGTGCAACGTGCTCGACGGCGTGCCCGATCACAGGGACTGCTACCTCACCGACGAGGAGAAAGCGGCGAACGACCAGATGACGGTCTGCTGTTCGCGATCGAAGACGCCGCAACTCGTGCTCGATATCTGATCATCGCCATCGTGAACGCCGGAGCCGCCATGGACGCGCCTGAACAGCCAAACATCGAGAGCATGGCGAGAATTATCGCCGACCTCGCCGCGCAGGTGGACCGGCTGACGGCGGAGGCCGACATCCGCAAGCTGCAGGCCCGCTACATGATGCTGTGCGACACGCCCTGCCCGGAGCCCGGCATCGCCGACGACGCGCAGCGCATCGAGGCGATCCTGGCGCTTTATACCGAGGACGCGGTATGGGAAGGCGTCGGAGCGTATTACGACAATCAGTTCGGCCGCAGCGTCGGCAAGGACGCGATCCGCACGCATTTTCAGGGCTTCTGGGGCAAGAAGCAGGATCCGGCGCTACTGCTCAACGCGCATTATCTGACGTCCGAGCAGATCCACGTCAACGGCGACGTCGCCGAAGGCCAGTGGGTGCATTGCCAGCCCTGGGTGTTCGGCGACGGCAGTTCGCAATTGCGTTCGAGCCGCCTCAACAATGCGTTCCGCAAGGTGGACGGCACCTGGAAGGTCTCGCGCACGCGGACCGAGAACATCTTTGCCGCGCCGCTGCCGACCGGATGGGCCGGCAAGGTGCCGGATTATTCCGTGCTGATGAAAACCTGATTTCAGTTTCAAGCGACAGGAGAGCGCGCATGCCGATCGCGGACCAAACATCTTTCGAAGCCAGAGCGGCGGCGGCGATCGACGCCTTGCACCGCGTGCTGCAGAACTGGTTCAATGCGCAAGGGCCGGACGATCCCGCGATCGTGCTGGCGCATTTCGATCCGGCCTTCACGATGATGACGCCGGCCGGCGGGCAGGTCGCGTTCGCGGCGTTCGCGGCGGGACTCCCGACGATGCGCGGCTCGCGTCCCGGCCTGGTGATGGTGATCAGCGACGTGGCGGTGCGCTACGCCGACGATCGCGCCGCGCTGGTGACGTATCAGGAGCGACAGTCGCAAGGCGAGGCCGTCACCGACCGGGTCTCGACCGCGCTGCTGCTGAACGCTCACCCCAGCGGCGTGCCGCAGTGGCGGCATCTGCAGGAAACATGGAAAACCTGATACCCGCCCGCAAGGAGAACGACATGGCGGCACCGCGCGCGCAGATGTGGGGGATCTATCGCTTCCACGGTATGGAAGTGCGCGTGATCCAGCAATGGAACGACCCGTTCGGCCGCGCGATGGTCCGCATCGAGACCGTCGACGCCGCCGATCCGCGCGCCGAGGGCATGACCGAGGCGGCGTTTCTCGCCCACGCCGACCCGATTTCCGCAGGTTGCTGATCCCTCCGGTGCCGATCCGGTGCGGTTGCGGCGTCGTCGTCGGCAGCGCGGCTGGAACATCGGCCCTCTATCCAGGCGATGCTTCCGGTAAAACTTGATACGCTCCAATGTCCCGCCGGGCCTGATCCGGAAACGGGCAGCCGCGCGGCGCTTAAACGGGCAGCCTGCCTAACGAAATTATTAGACATTTCGAACGAATATGGCGATAATAATGTCATATAACCTGCCGGCCGACCGCACGGGTCGACGCGAACGCGTATCGATCGACGCATTGATCGAGGCATGGACGAAACGTCCATCAATGGAGGCTCCGATGTTGAGGATTTCTCTGGCTGCCGCGCTGCTCGGATTGTCGGCGCTCCCCTCGCAGGCGCAGGTCAAGATCGGCGTCATCGCGTCGTCGACGGGGCCGATCTCCGTGGTCGGCATCCAGCAGAAAAACACCGTCGCGCTGCTTCCGAACACGATCGGCGACCTCTCGGTCGCGTACATCTATCTCGACGACAACAGCGATCCGACGCAGTCGACCAAGAACGTGCAGAAGTTCCTGATCGAGGACAAGGTCGACGCGATCATCGGGCCGTCCGGTTCGCCGAACGCCGTCGCCGTGCTGCCGTTCATCGCCGAGGCCAAGACGCCGATGCTGGCGCCGGTCGGCACCACCGCGGTGGTGCTGCCGATGGACGACAAGAAGCGCTGGGTGTTCAAGACCACGCAGAACGACAATCTGGTGATGGACGCCATCGTCGCCAACATGCGGAAGAACGGCGTCAAGACGGTCGCCTTCATCGGCACCGGCGATCCGCTCGGCGAGAATTTCGGCAAGGCGTTCAAAGCCACCGCAGAAAAAGCCGGACTGAAGATGGTCGCGGACGAGCGTTTCAACCGCACCGACACGTCGGTCACCGGGCAGATCCTCAAGATCCAGTCGGCGACGCCCGACGCCGTGCTGGTCGGCACCGCCGGCGCCGCCACCGTGCTGCCGCAGGTGACGCTGGTCGACCAGGGCTATGCCGGCAAGATCTACCAGACCCACGGCGCGGCCACGCCGGAATTCCTGAAGGTCGGCGGCGCCAAGGTCGACGGGACGCTGCTCGCGGCCAGCCCGATGCTGGTGCTGGGCGAAGTCGGCGACGGCAATCCGTCCAAGGCCGTCGCGCAGGGCTATATCGACGGCTACAAGAAAATCTACGGCAACGAGCCCGGCACCTTCGGCGCCAACGTCTACGACTCCGGCCTGCTGCTGACCGCCGCCGTGCCCGCCGCGGCGAAGGCCGGAAAGCCGGGCTCGCCGGAATTCCGCTCCGCGCTGCGCGACGCGCTGGAGGGCGTGCAGAACCTGATCGGCGCGCAGGGCATCTACAACATGACGGCGCAGGACCATAGCGGCTTCGACGACCGCAGCATCGTCATGATCCTGGTCAAGGACGGCCGCTGGACGCTGGTGAAGTAGCATCGCTTGGCTGCCGCGCGACCCTGGTCGGCGGCAGGGCGCGTCCCGCGCATCGCGGATCGAGTCGGAGCAGGACCGTGAACGGGACGATCGCGCTTTTCCTCGCGCAGGACGCCATCGCCAACGGCGTGGTCTATGCGCTGCTCGCGGTCGCCATCGTGCTGTTGTTCTCCGTCACCCGCGTCATCTTCATTCCGCAGGGCGAGTTCGTCTCCTACGGCGCGCTGACCTTCACCACGCTGCAGGATGGCACCACGCCCGGCACCGTCTATCTGCTCGCGCTGCTGGCGCTCGCGGCGTCCGCGGCCGACATCTACGCCGGATACCGCGCCACCGCCCCGACGCGGCTGCTGCTTCAGGTGCTGCGCGCGCTCGCGCTGCCGGCCGCGATCGCCGCGATCTGCTGGCTCGGATCGAAATCCAGCCTCCCGATCGCGGTGCGCGCCGTGATGGCCGTCGCGGTGGTCGGCGCGATGGGACCGCTGCTGTACCGGCTGGTGTATCAGCCGCTGGTCGACGCCTCCGTGCTGGTGCTGCTGATCGTGTCGGTCGCGTTGCACTTCGTGATGGTCAGCGTCGGGCTCTATATGTTCGGGCCGAGCGGCCAGCGCTCCGCGCCGCTGATCGATTTCGGCTTTAGGCTCGGCGCCGTGCCGGTCAAAGGGCAGACCATCCTCGTCCTCGTCGTCACGCTCCTAATCATCGCCGGCCTCTATATGGTCTCGCAGCGCACGTTGTACGGCAAGGCGATGCTCGCGGTCGCGGTCAACCGCACCGGCGCGCGGCTGATGGGAATATCCTCGTCGCTCGCCGGGCGCACCTCGTTCCGCGTCGCCGCGCTGATCGGCGCCATTTGCGGCGTGCTGATCGCCCCGCTCACCACCATCATCTACGACACCGGATTCCTGCTGGGCCTGAAAGGCTTCGTCGGCGCGATCCTCGGCGGCTTCGTCAGCTTTCCGCTGTCGGCGCTGGGCGCGCTGCTGATCGGCGTGCTCGAAAGCTACTCGTCGTTCTTCGCCAGCACCTTCAAGGAGGTCATCGTCTTCAGCCTGGTGATTCCGATCCTGCTGGTGCGGACGTTCCGCCAGCACAAGGGCAAGGACGAGGTCGCCGAGGTCGCGCCCGTCGAAGCCGAACCGGACCTCGCGCCCGCGCAAGCCGCCCGGCGGCTCCGCATTCAAACCATCCTCCTCGCGGTCGCCGTCGCGCTCGGGATCGTCGCACCGTTCGCGCTGTCGGACTATCAGGTCGCGCTCTTGGACTATGTCGGGCTCTCGGCGATCGTCGCGCTGGGGCTGGTGCTGCTGACCGGCGTCGCGGGACTGACCTCGTTCGCGCAGGCGGCCTATATCGGCATCGGCGCGTACATCACCGGCTACCTCACCACCGCGCACGGCCTGTCGCCGTGGCTGACCTTGCCGATCCTGCTCGGCGCCGCCTTCGTGCTCGCCTATCTCGGCTCGCTGATCACCGTCGGGTTGTCGGGGCACTATCTGCCGCTGGCGACGCTCGCGCTCGGCATCGTCGCGTTCTACCTGTTCGGCAACCTGGAATTCACCGGCGGCCAGTCCGGCATGACCGGCATCCCGGCGCTGACGATCGGCCCGCTCGCCATCGCCGGGCCGAAGCCGTTCTACGCCGTGATCGGCGTCGCTTTGGTGCTCTGCATGCTGGGGCTGGGCAACCTGCTGGATTCCCGCGTCGGCCGCGCCATCCGCTCGCTGCGCTACGGCGCGACGATGGCGGAATGCGTCGGCGTCGATACCCGCCGCATGAAAACGACGAGCTTCATCATCGCCTGCCTGCTCGCGGCGCTGTCCGGATGGCTTTACGCGCATTTCCAGCGCTTCCTCAACCCGTCGCCGTTCTCTTTCAATCAGGGCATCGAATACCTGTTCATGGCGGTGATCGGCGGCGTCACCAGCATCGTCGGCGCGCTGGTCGGCGCCGCGGTCGTCGTGCTCGGCAATCAATGGCTGCAAACCAACCTGCCGGCGCTGCTGGGCGCGCAGGGCGACTTCGAGAAGATCGTGTTCGGCGTCAGCGCGATCTTTTTCCTGCAATGGCTGCCGCAGGGCATCTGGCCGGCGATCGCCGGTGCGTCGCGGCTGCGGGTCCCGAAGCGGCTCGACGCAAGCGACGCCGCGGCGAGCCTGCCGG
>CAXUBE010000159.1:0-6400 GCA_964249215.1 uncultured Rhodopseudomonas sp.
TCGTCGCAGCCATAGATGCGGTTGCCGATCGCCTTGCGGAATTCGCGCGGGACCGGCCCCCTGTGCTCGATGGTCAGGTACGAGATGCAGCGCCGCGCATCGAGCTTGTACGGCGCCGGAAACGCCGCGGTCGGGCACACGTCGAGGCAGTTGCGGCACGAGCCGCAATGATCAGTCTCGGCGCCGTCGCGCGGCAGATCGAGCGTGGTGAAGATCGCGCCGAGAAACAGCCACGAACCGTAATCGCGCGACACCAGGTTGGTGTGCTTGCCCTGCCAGCCGAGCCCGGACGCCTGCGCCAGCGGCTTCTCCATCACCGCGGCGGTGTCGACGAACACCTTGACGTCGCCGCCGCCCTGCGCGAGCAGCCAGCGCGCGAGCTGCTTCAGCCGCGGCTTGATCAGATCGTGGTAATCGTCGCCCTGCGCGTAGACCGAGATCGCGCCCCGCGTCCGCCGTTCGAGGATCGCCAGCGGATTCTCGTCGGGGCCGTAATTGACGCCGAGCATGATCACCGAGCGCACGTCGCGCCACAGCGCCCGCGGATCGGCGCGGCGCCCGGGATCGGCGGCGAGCCATCCCATCTCGCCATGCGCGCCGGAGGCGATGAAGGCCGCGAAGCGCTCGCCGGCATCGCCGATCGAATCCGGCGCGGCGATCCCGATCGCGTCGAAGCCGAGCGCGCGGGCCTGCCCTGCGAGCGCGCGTTTCAGCTCCAGGTTTACGGCCGTGCCTCCGCGGTCGGAGCCTTGCGCCGCGGCGCCGGGCGCGGCCGGCATCATTGCCGCAGCATGATCAGCGGATCGACGCTGTCCGGCGTGCGGCGCCACTGCGCGTTGTCGTCGGCCTCGAACCGCCAGGTTTCGCCGGCTTCCGACATCAGCAGCAATTCGCCGCGCTCCAGCCGCCACAGCGTCGGCGCGAACGCCGTCACCGAGGAATCGCAGCGCGGTTTGAGAAACACCGCGAAATTATCCGGCGTGGTCTCGGTGTTGGTCAGCGTCAGGCCGCAGATCGGCCGGCCATTGCCGCGCACCATCGACCAGTCGCCGATCATCTGGTCCATCGATTTCGCCAGCGATCGCGCCGCCGCGAGGTTCTGCAGGATGTAGATGCCTTCGTTGGTGCGCAGGCCCTCGAAGATGCCGCTCTCGACCTCGGTGAAATCGATCACCGGCTGACCTGCCGCGTCCTGCAGCCGCACGATGTCGAGGCCCTTGATCGACCACGCCGCGATGTCCCTGGTGAACGGCAGCGCCGCGGCGCAGCCGGGCTCGAGTTCGAGCTTCAGGCCCTGCGCTGTCGTATCCGACTTCATCGTCACCACGCAGGTCTTGCTGCGCTCGGTGGTCGACAATTCCCACTGCCCGACCATGCCTTTTTTCAGCGCCGCCGCATCCTGCGCGCGCGCCGGGTTTCCCGGCGCGAGCAGCACGCAGAGGACCGCGAGCCTGGCGACCAGACGATGCGTCATCAGCGGCCTTTCACCGGCGTCTCCGCAATCGGGGTCAGCGGCGGCTTGCCGGCGAACCACAGCTTGAGATTGTCGACCACGAGCTGGTCCATCGCGTTGCGCGTCACCACCGAGGCCGAGCCGATATGCGGCAGCAGCACGACGTTCTGCATCGTGCGCAATTCCTCCGGCACGGTCGGCTCGGCGGCGAACACGTCGAGCCCGGCCGCAAGGATGGTGCCGGATTTCAGCGCCGCGACCAGCGCCGGCTCGTCGATCACGCTGCCGCGCGCGACGTTGACGATGACGCCGCGCGGACCCAGCGCTTTCATCACCTCGGCGTTGACGAGGTTCGCGGTCGCCGCACCCCCCGGCGTGATCACCACCAGCGTATCGACGTCCTTCGCCATCTCGACCAGGTTCGGATAGTGCCGGTAGGACACGCCGGCGGCCGGATTGCGCGAATGATACACCACCGGCACGCGGCAGGCATCGAGCCTGCGGCCGATCGCCTGGCCGATCCGCCCCATGCCGACCATGCCGACCTTGCGGTCGCGCAGCGAGCCGACGCTGAGCGGAAAATTCTGCGTCAGCCACAGCCCGGAGCGCACGTAACGATCCGCCTTGACGAAGTCGCGCAGCGTCGCGATCAAGAGGCCGAGCGCGGTGTCGGCGACTTCCTCGGTCAGCACGTCCGGCGTATTGGTGACGATCACATCGTGATCGCGGGCCCACTTCGCATCGATGTGGTCGTAGCCGACGCCGAAGCTGGAGACGATCTCGAGCTTCGGAAACAGCGACATCACCCTGCCGCTGGCGGCGACCAGCCCTGTGATCGCGATGCCGCGGATCTTGCCCGCGGCTTCCGGCGTCAGGCGGTCGAGGTCGCGCTCGTGTTCGAGCTTGTGCAGCACGAACTTGTCGGTGAACCCGTCGTCGACGAGCGGCTTGCTCGGTCCGTAGATCAGCAGATCGACCTTGTCGAACGAGCCTTGGTCAAACGAGCCTTGGTCGAACGAGCCTTGAGCCCCGGCCATCAGACATCCTTTCCGAGCGCGCTTTCGTGCCAGCGCCGCAGCAGCAGATGGGAGGCCAGCGCAAGCAGCACATAGATGACAATCCCGGCGGCGGAGAGCAACAGCAATGCGGCGAACATCCGCGGAATGTTGAGCCGGTAGCTCGACTCAGCGATGCGATAGGCAAGTCCGGATCCGGCGCCCGCGGAGCCCGCGGCGATTTCCGCGACCACCGCGCCGATCAGCGACAGCCCTCCCGCGATGCGCAATCCGCCGAGGATGTAGGGCAGCGCCGCCGGCAGCTTCAGCCGCAGCAGCCGCTGCGTCCGCGACGCGCCGTAGAGATCGAACAGCCCGGCAAGGTTGCGATCGACCGAGTTCAGCCCGAGCGTGGTGTTGGCGAGCACCGGAAAGAACGCGACGATGAAAGCGCAGGACACCACCGCGACCGGCTGCGACAGGTAGATCAGCAGCAGCGGCGCGATCGCGATCACCGGCGTCACCTGCAGGATCACCGCATAGGGAAACAGCGAATATTCCAGCCACTTCGACCGGTTGAACAGCAGCGCGAGCGCGACGCCGCCGACCGCCGCCGCGGCGAAGCCCTGCAGCGTGGTGATCAGCGTCGTGAGCAGCGAGTCCCACAACAGGCGCCGGTCCGCGATCACGGTTTGCAGCACCAGGCCGGGGCCGGGCAGCACGTAAGGCGGAATCCGGTTGATCCGCACCGCGAGCTCCCATGCCGCGACGGCGAGCGCGAACACGATCACCGGCGGCAGCCAGCGCAGCAGATGCGCGCGGCCGCCTTCGGTGCGCGATGTCGGCGCGTCGTCGCTCATGCGCGCACCATGGCATCGCCGGTGCGCGACAGCGCCTGCGACACGTCGCGGCAATACGCCGCGTAGTCCGCCGAGGTGCGGAACGCTTCGCCGCGCGGCTCCTGCGTCGCGATGGTGAATTGCGCGCCGATCCGTCCGGGCCGCGGCGTCACCACGATCACGCGCTGCGACAGGTACACCGACTCGAACACCGAATGGGTGACGAACAGGACGGTCTTGCGCAGCTCGCGCCACAGCGCCAGCAGATCGTTGTTGAGCCGGAAGCGCGTGATCTCGTCGAGCGCCGCGAACGGCTCGTCCATCAAAAGGATGTCCGGCTCGGTCACCAGCGCGCGGGCCAGCGAAACCCGCATCTTCATGCCGCCGGACAATTCGCGCGGAAATGCATCGGCAAAATCACGCAGATCGACCCGCGAAAGCGCCTCGTCGACGCGGCGCGCGATATCGGCGGCACCGGCATGCGCGAGCCTGAGCGGCAGCGCGACGTTGTTGCGCACGCTCGCCCACGGCATCAGCGTCGGCTCCTGAAACACGAAGCCGATCGCATGGCCGCCGCGGTCGCGATGCGCGTTGCCGGCAAGCGCGACGCTGCCCGACGACGGCGCGCTCAGTCCGGCGATCAGCCGCAGCGCGGTGGATTTTCCGCAGCCCGACGGGCCGAGCAGCGAGACGAATTCGCCGCGCGCGACGTCCAGATCGATCGGACCGAGCGCGCGCGTGCCGCTGCGATAGGTCTTGGTCGCGCCGCGCAGCCGGATCGCGCCGTCTGCCGCAGGGTCGTCGGGCAATGGAAGGGGACCGGCCATCGCGCAGTTACTTGTTCGGCCGCAGATCGACGCCGACCGCCTTGTTGACGAACTGCAGCGTGTAGGCGCTGCGGAAATCGAGATCGCCGCGCACCACGCCGGCGCGCGCCATCTTGTCGAAGAAGCTTGCGACGCGCTCCTCGGTCATCGCGCCGATGCCCTTGCTCTTCGCATCGCCGGAATCGACGATGCCGTAGTCCTTCATCTTCGCGACGGAATACGCCAGCAGTTCGTCGCTCATGTCGGGGTTCAGCGACTTGATCAGCGCATTGCCCGCGGCGTTGTCGCCGTACAGATAATGAGTCCAGCCGATGATCGAGGCGTCGACGAAACGCTGCACCAGGTCCGGCCTGTTCTCGATCGTGTCGCGCCGGGTCTCGATCAGCGTCGAATAGGCGTCGAAGCCGTAATCGGCGAGCAGCATCACGGTCGGCTTGAACCTGGCCTGCTTTTCGATCGCGAACGGCTCCGAGGTGACGTAGCCCTGCATCGCGCTGTTGGCGTCGACCAGAAACGGCTGCGGGTTGAAGGTGTAGGGCCTGATCTTCGCTTCGCTGAAACCGTATTCGGTCTTCAGCCACTGGAAGTAGCTGGCGACGCCTTCTTTCGACACGAACAGCGTCAGCGGCTTGAGGTCTTCGAGTTTCGCGACCTTGGATTCGGGATGCGCCAGCAGCACCTGCGGGTCCTTCTGGAAGATCGCGGCGACCGCCACCACCGGCACCTTGTTGGCGACCGCGTCGAACGATTGCAGCGTGTTGGCGGTCATGAAGAAATCGAGCCTGCCGGCGATCAGCAGGCTGCGGTTGTTGACGTTGGGACCGCCCGGCACGATCGTGACGTCGAGCCCGTAGCTTTTATAGGTGCCGTCCGCGACCGCCTGGAAGAAGCCGCCATGCTCGGCCTCCGCGACCCAGTTGGTGCCGAACGCGACCTTGTCCGGCGCGCCTGGCCCGGCCGCCTGCGCCGACAGCGCGTACAGCGCCGCAAGGCCGGTCGTTAACGCTCGCAGCAGAATGGCGCGGCCCATGATTGGACTCCGTCGGAGGGTTATGCCCATGATGATCGCTGCATAGCGAAACAATGCGGGCCTGAGAACCGTCCTGTCGGTCAAACCGACTTGAGAATACCCTCGTCCGCTCCCGCAACCGATCTCCGCGATGACGATGACGCCGCCCCGCAACTGGACCGAAATCCACTGGCCCGACATCGCCGGCGCCGACACGGCGCGCTGGATCGCCGTATTGCCGTTGGCGGCGACCGAGCAGCACGGTCCGCATCTGCCGCTCGGCACCGACGTGATGATCGCGCAAGCGTATCTGCAACAGGTCCATGCGATGCTGCCGGCCGACTGCCCGGCGACGTTTCTGCCGCTGCAGCCGGTCGGTCTTTCGACCGAGCATGTCGCCTTTCCCGGCACGCTGACGCTGTCGACGCGGACCGCGCTCGCGCAATGGGGCGAGCTCGGCGACAGCGTCGCGCGCGCCGGACTACGCAAGCTCGTCATCGTCACCAGCCATGGCGGCAACAGCGCGGCGATGACCCTGGCGGCGCAGGAATTGCGCGCGCGGCACCGCATGCTGGTGGTGACGACCGGCTGGGCGCGGTTCGGCGCGCCGGAAGAGATGTTCGGCGCCGAGGAATTGCGTCACGGCA
This sequence comes from uncultured Rhodopseudomonas sp., assembly GCA_964249215.1. Lineage (GTDB taxonomy): Bacteria > Pseudomonadota > Alphaproteobacteria > Rhizobiales > Xanthobacteraceae > CAXUBE01. The sequence goes on from CAXUBE010000159.1 coordinate 5,771, forward strand.
TTCACGGCGGCGCGGTCGAGACCTCGATCATGCTGGCCTGCCGTCCGGATCAGGTGCGCCGCGACAGGCTCGCCGATTTTCACTCCGCGAGTATCGCGATGGAACGGGACACCAAACTACTCTCCGCGCATCGGCCGGCGCCGTTCGCCTGGCAGGCGGAAGATCTGCATCCGAGCGGCGCGATCGGCGACGCGACGCAGGCATCCGCCGAGAACGGCGCGCGGTTGCTCGCGCATGGCGCGCGCGCGTTCTGCGATCTGCTCGCGGACGTCGCGCGGTTCGATCTTGCGGCACTCCGGCACACGCCGAAAGCCTGAGATTCCAAGGACTTGGTTAATACGATCGGCGGCGGGCGGCGGCCGACACCGCGGTGTCACATCATTTAAATAAATGAAAACAACGCGTTCGCGAATACCGGGTCGGACGACGGCGGATTGCCTCCGGTTCGCCGCAACGCTGCCTCAGCGCGCGAGACTTCTCTTGCGAATGAATTGCAACTAAGGTTGGTCAGTTGCGGGGATGGTTTTCCACCGGCAGACCTGAAAGTCTGTCGCGCATGGCGTAAGGACGAACGATCGCGTGTCGGAGCAGTTTTTGAAGGCCGCAGAACGGGTTGGCAAGGTGCGGAGG
>CAXUBE010000160.1:0-6329 GCA_964249215.1 uncultured Rhodopseudomonas sp.
GATCGATGGCGATGACCTGCGCGCCGCGCCGCGCCGCTGCGATCGACAGCGCGCCGGTCCCGCAGCCGGCGTCGAGCAGCCGCGCGCCGGTCATGTTGGCAGGCAGCCAGGACAACAGCGTGCCGCGCATCTCGTCGCGCCCAGCGCGCACCGTGGCGCGGATCCGCCCGACCGGCGCGTCGGAGGTCAGCCGCGCCCAGGCCTCGACCGCGGTGCGATCGAAATAGGTCTTCAGTTCGCTGCGCCGTTCGACGTAAGAAGCAACTGACATCAGTCGAACCCCAACAGATCGAAGATGTCACGGTCTTTCAGCGACTTGCCCGCGGTCGGCACCACCTTGCCGTCCCAGAGCTCGGTGGCGAGCCGCATATATTCGTCGGTGACCGCCTTCAGCTCGGGCGTCTCCTCCATCTCGAACAGCGTCGACTTCTTCAGCCGGCTCTTGCGGATGATGTCGAGATCGGGAAAATGCGCGACGCGATTGAGGCCGGCGCGGTCGTTGTATTTGTCGATCTGGTCGGTCTCGCGGCTGCGGTTGGCGATCACGCCGCCGAGCCGCACGCCGTAATTCCTCGACTTGGCCTCGATCGCGGCGACGATGCGGTTCATCGCGAAAATCGAATCGAAGTCGTTGGCCGCGACGATCAGCGCGCGATCGGAATGCTGCAAGGGTGCCGCGAAGCCGCCGCACACCACGTCGCCGAGCACGTCGAAGATCACCACATCGGTGTCTTCGAGCAGGTGGTGCTCCTTGAGCAGTTTCACGGTCTGGCCGACGACGTAGCCGCCGCAGCCGGTGCCGGCCGGCGGCCCGCCGGCCTCGAGGCACATCACGCCGTTGTAGCCTTCGAACACGAAATCCTCCGGCCGCAATTCCTCGGCGTGGAAGTTCACGCTTTCCAGCACGTCGATCACCGTCGGGATCAGCCGCTTGGTCAGCGTGAAGGTGGAGTCGTGCTTGGGATCGCAGCCGATCTGCAGCACGCGCTTGCCGAGCTTGGAGAACGCCACCGAGAGGTTCGACGAGGTCGTGCTCTTGCCGATGCCGCCCTTGCCGTAGACCGAGAACACCTTTGCGGTGCCGATCTTCAGCTTCGGATCGAGCTGCACCTGCACGCTGCCTTCACCGTCGCCGCATTGCGACAGACTTTTCAGCTTCAGGTGGCCCTCGATGGCCGACGGAGGGGTCTGGATGTTCATGCGGCAACTCCCACGCCTTCGAGGCGGTCTTCGAGTTCTTCCCCGGCGCGGCGCAGCACGTCGAGCATTTCCGGATCGGGCGACCAGTATTTGCGCTCATGCGCTTCGATCAGCCGGTTGGCGACTTTCGCCGACGCCACCGGATTGAGCGCCGCGAGGCGCTCGCGCATCTGCGGATCGAGCACGAACGTCTCGGTGAGCTGGCGATACACCCAGGGCTGGACTTCGCCGGTGGTCGCCGACCAGCCCATCGTGTTGGTGACGTGCTCCTCGATCTGGCGCACGCCTTCATAGCCGTGCTTGAGCATGCCTTCGTACCATTTCGGATTGAGCATCCGGGTGCGGGTCTCCAGCGCCACCTGCTCAGACAGCGTGCGGACCGTGCCGGCGCCGCGGGTCTGGTCGCCGATATAGACCGGCGCCGCCTCGCCTCTGGCGCGCTTCACCGCGCGGCTGATGCCGCCGAGCGTATCGAAATAATGATCCACCGTGGTGACGCCGAGTTCGACCGAGTCGAGGTTCTGATAGGCCAGATCGACATCGGCGAGCGCACTTTTAAGCAATGCCGTCTGCTGCACCGGCTGTCCCTTGCGGCCATAGGCGAAGCTCTTGCGGCGCGTATAGGTCTCGGCGAGTTCATCCTCGTCGTCCCAGCGGCCGTTTTCCACGAGGTGATTGACGTTCGAGCCGTAAGCGCCGTCGGCGTTGCCGAACACCCGCAGCGAGGCGGTCTCGATGTCGCAGCCGTGCTCGGCCTGATAGGCCAGCGCGTGCTTGCGGACGTAGTTCATCGCGACCGGCTCGTCGGCCGACGCGGCCAGGAAGCAGGCATCGGCTAAGAGCTTGATCTGCAATGGCAGGAGATCGCGGAAGATGCCGGACATCGTGATGATGACGTCGATGCGCGGACGCGCGAGGTCGGCGAGCGGGATCAGTTCAGCGCCGGTGAGGCGGCCGTAGCCGTCGAAGCGGGGGCGTGCGCCGAGCAATGCGAGCGCCTGCGCGATCGGCGCGCCTTCGTTCTTGAGGTTGTCGGTGCCCCACAGCACGATCGCGACCGACTCGGGCAGCGCGTTGCCATCGATCATGTGCTTGTCGATCAGCCGTTGGGCTTGTTTGGCGCCGTCCTGCACCGCATAGGCGCTGGGAATGCGGAACGGATCGAAGCCGTGCAGATTGCGGCCGGTCGGCAGGATCGCGGGCGTGCGCAGCACGTCGCCGCCCGGCGCGGGGCGGATGAAGCGGCCGTCGAGCGCGTGGATCAGCGCGGGAAGCTCGTGATCCCGCGCCAGCAATTTATCGGTCGCCGCGAGGCTCGTGACCATCGTCCGGGTCGCATCGTCGGCCGCGTCGGGCATCTCGCCGCGCACGATCGCTTCAAGCAAATCCCTGTCGGGCTTTGCGCCGAACGACGCGTCGGCGATCGATTGCAGCATCTCGACGCGCTGCGCGACGCTGGGGTCTTCGCCGACGACATGCAGGCCGTGCGGGATCAGCGCGTATTCCAGCTCAAGCACCGCGTCGGTCAAGCGGGCAACGGCCGGCGCGGGTTCGCTCCAGGCCGGCTCCGCCGCGCACAGATCGAGCGCACTTGCCTGCGCCTGGATCAGCGCGGCGAGGCCGTCGCATTCGCTGTCGTCGTCGGGCGCGAGCCCACGCCAGCGCTCGATCGAGGATTTCAATTCGACGAGGCCCTTGTAGAGCCCGGCATGCGCGACCGGCGGCGTCAGATAGCTGATCAGCGTCGCGGCAGAGCGGCGCTTGGCGATGGTGCCTTCGGACGGATTGTTCGAGGCGTAGAGGTAGATGTTCGGCAGGTCGCCGATCATGCGGTCCGGCCAGCACGCGCCGGAAAGACCCGATTGCTTGCCCGGCATGAATTCGAGCGCGCCATGGGTGCCGAAGTGCAGCACGGCATGGGCGCCGAAATCCTCGCGCAGCCAGCGATAGAACGCCGAGAACGCATGCGTCGGCGCGAAGCCCTTCTCGAACAGCAGCCGCATCGGATCGCCTTCATAGCCGAACGCGGGCTGAATGCCGACGAACACGTTGCCGAACCGTTCGCCGAGCACGAAGATCGAGTTGCCGTCGCTCTGCTGCTTGCCGGGTGCCGGTCCCCATTGCGCCTCGATCTCGCGCAGCCACGTCTCGCGGCGGACATGATCGCCGGCGGGAATGCGGATGTGGACGTTGGCGTCGGCGCCGAAGCGTGCGGCGTTGCCCTCGACGATCCGCACGCGCAGCGCATCCGCATCGGCGGGCACGTCGACCTGGTAGCCCTCGCGCTGCATCGCACCGAGCGTGCGATGCAGCGATTCGAACACCGACAGGAAGGCGGCGGTGCCGGTATTGCCGGCGTTCGGCGGAAAGTTGAACAGCACCACCGCGACCTTGCGATCCCGCCGCGCGGCGCGGCGCATCGCGATCAGCTTGGCCGTGCGCGACGCCAGCATCTGCGCGCGCTCGGCGCAGACGTCCATCTCGCCGGCTTCGTTGCGGCCGCCATAGACCATCGGACCGGATGCGCCGTCGAGTTCGGGAATCGCGATCATCATCGTCGATTCCACCGGCATCAGGCCGCGGTCCGAAGCCTGCCACTGCGCGATGGTCTGGAATTCGACCGGATGCGCGGAGAGATACGGCACGTCGAGCGTCGCGAGAATATTCTCCGCCGCCTTCGCGTCGTTGTAGGCGGGGCCGCCGACCAGCGAGAAGCCGGTGAGCGACACCACGGCATCGACGCAGGCGCGGCCGTCCTTCATGAAGAAGCGCTCGATCGCCGGGCGCTGGTCGAGCCCGCTGGCGAAGGCGGGAATCACGCGCAGGCCCTTGGCCTCGAACGCGGCGATCACGCCGTCATAATGCCCGGTGTTGCCGGCCAAAAGATACGAGCGCAGCAGCAGCAGTCCGACAGTGCCGCGCTCGGCGGCCGATGCCGGCAGCCGGTCGGCAGTCTCGGCGATGCGATCCTTGAACCTCGGATGGTAGACGCCGATGTCGGGATAGTCGATCGGCGGCGCCGCCTTGGCGATGCCGCGCAGCGCCTTGCGCGGGCCATCGGCGTAGCGATCGACCAAGAGGCGGATCATGCTGGCGATGTTCTGCTCGGAGCCGGCGAGCCAATATTGCAGCGTCAGGAAATAGGCGCGCATGTCCTGTGCGGGGCCGGGTATGAAGCGCAGCAGCTTCGGCAGCCGCCGCAGCATCGCCATCTCGCCCTTGCCGCCGGCGGGCTTGCCGTCGCGCTTGCCGCGCAGTTTCTTCAGCCAGGTGATCGCGCCGAGCGCCTCGGCGGACATGTCGAACTTGCCGAGGCGGGTGAGCTTGACGATGTCGGCCGCCGACATGCAGCACAGCATCGCATCGCAGGCGTTTCGTCGCGCGGCCAGCGCCGGCATCACCGCACGGGCATGATCGTCGAGGAACAGCATCGTCGCGATCACGATGTCGCCGCGCGCGATCTCGGCGTTGCAGCGCGCCAGCGCCGCGTCGTCGGCACCCCATTCGTCGGCGGCATGCACCGACAATTCGAGGGCCGGATAGTCGCGCCGCAGCGCGTTGCGCGCGCGCGCCGCGGCGGCGGACAGATGACTGTCCATCGTCACGATCACGACGCGGATCGGCGTCGTATCAGCGGGCGTAGTGCGCTTTGGCATCGTACAGCGTCTCGAGGGTGATGGTGGCCACGCCGTTTTCGTTGGCGAAGCGTTCGGTGTTGCGGCGCGCCTTGCCGCGAACGAAGAACGGGATTTTGCGCAGTTCCTTTTCGGCGTCGGCTTCCCAAACCGCGACGCTGATGATCGCAGCGCCGGTGTCTGCGCCCTCTCCCCTTTTGGGAGAGGGCGCAGACACTTGCGCGGGCATCGCGTGTCCCGCGCCGAGATGCGACGGCACCACGCCGTCGGCGAATTCAAAATCGTCCTTGAACATCGCGAGCAGATGTTCTTCGAGGCCCATCATCAGCGGATGCACCCAGGTGTCGAAAATCACGTTCGCGCCCTCGAAGCCCATCTGCGGCGCATAACGAGCCGGGAAATCCTGCACATGCACCGGCGCGGATATCACCGCGCAGGGCACGCCGAGGCGCTTGGCGATATGGCGCTCCATCTGCGTGCCGAGCACCAGCTCGGGCTGCAAGGCGGCGACGGCGGCTTCGACCTCAAGATAGTCGTCAGTGATCAAAGGCTCGACGTCGTAACGCTTGGCGGCCTCGCGGATCTCTCGGCCGAATTCGCGGCTGTAGGTGCCAAGCCCCACCACCTTGAAGCCGAGTTCGTCGGACGCAATCCGCGCCGCCGCGACGGCGTGGGTCGCATCGCCGAAGATGAAGACGCGCTTGCCGGTCAGGTAGGTCGAGTCGACCGAGCGCGAATACCACGGCAGCCGGGTCTCGGCTTTCGCCAGCACATCGCTCGCATCGATGCCGGCGAGCGTCGCGACCTCTTCGACGAAGGCCCGCGTCGCCGACACGCCGATCGGGATCGTCCGGGTGAACGGCTGGCCGAAGGTGCGTTGCAGCCACGACGCCGCCTGCCCCGCGACTTCCGGATACAGCACGACGTTGAAATCCGCGTCGCCGAGCCGCGCGAGATCCTTCGGCGTCGCGTTCATCGGTGCGGTCACGTTGACGTCGATGCTGAGCTTCGCCAACAGACCGGTGATCTCGGTGACATCGTCGCGGTGGCGGAAGCCCAGCGCCGTGGCGCCGAGCAGATTGCAGCTCGGGCGCACGCCGTCCGAGCGCGGCGCGCGCTTGGTGCCCGGTGCCGGCGCCGACGGTCCTGCCAGCGCGCGCACGAGCTGATAGAACGTCTCGGCCGCGCCCCAGTTCTCCTTGCGCTGATAGGCCGGCAGATCGACGGCCACCACGGGGATCGGGAGATCGAGGGCCTTGGCGAGGCCACCCGGATCGTCCTGGATCAGCGACCCCGTGCAGGACGCGCCGACGATCATCGCCTGCGGCTGGAAACGGTCGTAGGCGTTTTGCGCGGCGGTCTTGAACAGCTCGGCGGTGTCGCCGCCGAGATCACGCGCGGCGAACGTCGTGTAGGTCACGGGCGGGCGGCGATCGCGGCGCTCGATCATCGTGAACAGCAGGTCGGCGTAGGTGTCGCCCTGCGGCGCGTGCA
>CAXUBE010000161.1:0-6309 GCA_964249215.1 uncultured Rhodopseudomonas sp.
GGCGCCGTTGGGGCCGAGCAGTCCCACCGCTTCGCCGCGCCGGATACCTGGCTGTGCATAGCGTGGAAAAGAGTTTCGGCACCCGCAAGATCGTGCGCGGCGTCAGCATCTATCTGCGGCGCGGCGAAGCGGTGGGACTGCTCGGCCCCAACGGCGCCGGCAAGACCACGGTGTTCTACATGATCACCGGGCTGATCAAGGCCGACCGCGGCGCGATCGAACTCGACGGCCATGACGTGACGCGGTTGCCGATGTATCAGCGCGCGCGGCTCGGGATCGGCTACCTGCCGCAGGAAGCCTCGATCTTCCGCGGCCTCAGCGTCGAGCAGAACATCCGCGCGGTGCTCGAGGCGGTCGAGCCCGACAAGCGCAAGCGCGAGGCCGAACTCGACAATCTGCTGCACGAGTTCAACATCGAGCGGCTGCGCAAATCGCCCTCGATCGCATTGTCCGGCGGCGAGCGCCGGCGCGTCGAGATCGCCCGCGCGCTGGCGAGCCGGCCGAACTACATGCTGCTCGACGAACCGTTCGCGGGCATCGATCCGATCGCCGTGGGGGACATCCAGGACCTGGTGCGCCACCTCACCAATCGCGGGATCGGCGTGCTGATCACCGACCACAATGTGCGGGAAACGCTTGGCCTGACCGACCGCGCCTACATCGTCTATGCCGGCGAAATCCTCACCGAGGGCAGTCCCGACGAGATCGTCAACAATCCGGACGTCCGCCGCCTTTACCTCGGCGAGGAATTCCGCCTTTAAGGCGATTGCAGTTTATTTCGCGTTGCGTCATGCTTCGTTCGGTTGCCGCAACCGGTCACGGGTTTGCCGCAACGCTGCCGCAGCGCCGCACGACCGCTCGCGGGGGCAACGAAAACCGGCCCCATACTCCAAATTTGACGTTCGTCAAGCCGTGTACAACGGCAAAAGAACGTTATAAGCAAGAAACGGACCAACTTGGATCGGCGCTTGCCTTCATGGCACTGACTCAACGCCTCGAATTCCGCCAGTCGCAATCGCTGGTGATGACGCCGCAACTGATGCAAGCCATCAAGTTGCTGCAACTGTCCAACCTCGATCTGGCAACGTTCGTCGAGGACGAACTGGAGAAAAACCCCCTGCTGGACCGCGCCACCGACGCCGGCGAGCCGCTGGTGGCGGGGGAACCGAGCCTAGAGCGGCGCGAATTTTCGGGCGACGACGGGTTTTCCGGCGGCGATGGCGACAGCTTCGAGGGTGTCGACCGCACCGGCTCCGATGCCTTCGAGCCCGGCGCCGAGGAATGGATGCAGCGCGATCTCGGCAGCCGCAGCGAGATCGAGCAGACGCTCGACACCGGGCTCGACAATCTGTTTCCGGAAGACCCGGCGGAAAGCGCCGCGCGGGTCGCGCAGGACAGCGCGCCGAGCACCTACACCGAGTGGGGCGGCGGCGCCTCCAGCGACGAGGGCTACAATCTGGAGGCGTTCGTGGCCGCCGAAGTCACGCTCGGCGATCATCTGGCCGAACAATTGTCGGTGGCGTTCGCGGGTCCGGCGCAGCGCATGATCGGACAGTACCTGATCGACCTCGTCGACGACGCCGGCTATCTGCCGCCGGATCTCGGCGACGCCGCCGAGCGGCTCGGCACCACCCAGGCTGCGGTCGAAGCCGTGGTCGCCGTGCTGCAGAAATTCGATCCGCCCGGCGTCTGCGCGCGCAATCTGAGCGAATGCCTCGCGATCCAGTTGCGCGACCGCGACCGTTACGATCCGGCCATGCAGGCGCTGGTCGAGCATCTCGACCTGCTCGCCAAGCGCGACATCGGCGGTCTGCGCAAGATCTGCGGCGTCGACGACGAGGATCTCGCCGACATGATCGGCGAAATCCGCCACCTCGACCCCAAGCCCGGCATCAAGTTCGGCCCGTCGCGGGTGCAGACCATCGTGCCGGACGTCTATGTCCGGCCCGGGCCGGACGGCGGCTGGCTGGTCGAACTGAACAGCGACACCCTGCCCAAGGTGCTGGTCAACCAGGTGTATTATTCCGAACTGTCGAAGACGATCCGCAAGGACGGCGACAAATCGTACTTCACCGACTGCCTGCAGAACGCGACCTGGCTGGTGCGGGCGCTCGATCAGCGCGCCCGCACCATCCTCAAGGTCGCGACCGAGATCGTGCGGCAGCAGGACGGCTTCTTCACGCAGGGGGTGGCGCATCTGCGGCCGCTGAATCTGAAGGCGGTAGCCGACGCGATCCAGATGCACGAGTCGACGGTGTCGCGCGTCACCGCCAACAAATACATGGCGACCAATCGCGGCATCTTCGAATTGAAGTACTTCTTCACCGCGTCGATCGCCTCCGCCGACGGCGGCGAGGCGCATTCGGCCGAAGCGGTGCGGCATCACATCCGGCAACTGATCGAAGGCGAGAATCCGGCGATCATTTTGTCCGACGACACCATCGTCGAACGGCTGCGCGCGGCCGGCATCGATATTGCGCGCCGCACCGTGGCGAAATACCGCGAGGCGATGCGGATTCCATCTTCCGTGCAGCGCCGGCGCGACAAACAGAGTATGCTCGGCAACGCATTGACGGCCTCCGCGCCGGCGCATGACCGCAGCCGCGACACGGCTCCGGCCTGATCGCGCCACGGCGCTTTTATAAGAGAGCATGATCCGGAAAAGCGGGCGCCGGTTTTCCGAAGAGATCGTACTCAAACGTAAGGATGGAGCGGGATGGCGAATCGAAGAGAAGTCGTCACGCTGTAGTGTCTCTCCCGCACCAATCGAGGCATGCCCATGAGCATCAGGGTCTCCGGCAAGAGCATCAGCGTCGGCGAAGCATTGCGCGGCCGCGTCAGCGAACGCACAGACGAGGTGCTGCGGAAATATTTCGACGGCAATTACTCCGGGCATATCACCCTCAGCAAGGACGGCTTCGGATTTCGCACCGACTGTGCGCTGCACCTTGATTCCGGCATCACGCTGGAGGCCGAATCCAACGCCGCGGACGCCTATGCCAGCGCCGACCAGGCGCTGCTGCAGATCGAGAAGCGGCTGCGCCGCTACAAGAGCCGGCTGAAGGATCGCTCGGCGCGCAAGGCCCATGCGGAATCGTCCGCGATGGCCGAATTGAGCGCGCCGACGATGCACGCGCCGAGCTACGTCATCGAGGCGCCGGACGCCGATGGCGAGGAAAGTACGGCCTACAACGCGGTGATCATCGCGGAAGCGACCACATCGATGAAACGGATGTCGGTCAGCGAGGCGGTGATGGACCTGGATCTCAGCGGCGCGCCGGTGATCGTGTTCCTGCATGGCGGCTCGGGGCGGGTCAACATCATCTACCGCCGGCCGGATGGCAATGTCGGCTGGGTCGACCCGCCGGCCGTCAACGGCGCGGCATCCTGAGCGCAGCGGTGCCGCGGCATGTAGGCCGGTTCCTCACGGGTGGCCGCGAGATCGCCATTGACGCCTTCGCGGGGCTCTGCATATGGTCCGCCGCCGCGGCCGCCCGGGTGCCAGAAGGCCCTATTCAGCCCCGCGGGCAGCGGTGCCAGAATGCGCCAGACCGATGATAACAAGAGCGATTTCGGCGGTTGCCCCGGTTGTCCTGTCGCCGGGTCCGGCCTGACGCCTGATCCGGACCGCCCACGATCTCTTTCACCCCCAGACGGCCTCTTTCATCTTCGGAACGCATCATGACGATTACCGATCTGGTCGCGCCCGAGGCCGTCATGCCGGCGTTGAAGGTCATCAGCAAGAAGCAGGCGCTGCAGGAATTGGCGGCGCGGGCGGCGGTGCTGACCGGTCAGAACGAGCGCTCGATTTTCGAGGTGCTGCTGCAGCGGGAGAAGCTCGGGACCACGGCGGTCGGCTACGGTGTCGCGATCCCGCACGGCAAGCTCGCGAAGCTGGAACGCATGTTCGGCCTGTTCGCGCGGCTGGAACGGCCGATCGATTTCGAGGCGATGGACGGCCAGCCGGTCGATCTCACCTTCCTGCTGCTGGCGCCCGAGGCCGCCGGCGCCGACCACCTCAAGGCGCTCGCCCGCGTCGCGCGCCTGCTGCGCGATCAGGACGTCGCCAAGAAGCTGCGCGCGTCCCGCGACGCCCAAGCGATTTATTCGGTGCTGGCGCTGCCGCCCGCTACGGCGGCTTAGAGTCTGACTCTGTCAGGTTGAATAAGGGCGGCTGAATTAGGGCCTGCGGTGAGACGATCGAGCGCTTGCGTCAGTGCACGCTGACGGCCTGCAGCTCCTGGCTCCAGGCGTTGGCGATCGCCGCCTCGCGGCTGTCGGTCAGCATGATCGGCGTGCCGTCGGCGGAATGCAGCGCGAACAGTTTCAGCCCGGGCGCGATCTGCGGCGCCTGCGGAAACAATCCCGGCACGTCCTCGGACCGGATCTGCTTCACATAGGCGATGTGGCCCTCGCCGAGATGCGCGAGCGCCTCGGTGGTCACGGACGCGATCTTCTGGAAATTCTCGACTTCAGTCATCGTCTCGACTCCTCTGTCAGATTAAAGCGGTCGAGTCCGCTACTCGTTCCATTCAGGCGCGCGACCGGCCCGGAAACCGGCATGGTCGGGATCGCGCATTATTCGTGCTCATTGATAGCGATTGTCTTAACGACCCGTTCAGGCTCCGGCCTGGCCAGGTCGATCGACAAAAGCCCGTTCTTCAGGTCCGCCCCCAGCACCTGCATCCCCTCCGCCAGCACGAAGGTGCGCTGGAAGTGGCGCGACGCGATGCCGCGATGGATGTATTGCCGGGACTTGTCGTCCTGCTGGCGTCCACGGATGACGAGCTGGTTTTCCTCAGTGGTGACATCGAGTTGATCGCGGGTGAAGCCCGCAACCGCAAGCGTGATGCGCAGCCGCTCGGGCTGCCCGTTGTTACGGTCGCATCGCTCGATGTTGTAGGGAGGATAGCCGTCGGCGCCTTTGACCACGCGATCGAGCGCACGCTCGATCTCGTCGAACCCCAACAGGAACGGACTGGACAACGAAGGAACACGAGACATCACAAAGTCCTCTCGAAGCGACTTTGAGGGGCCCTTGCGGCGCCCCATGGTGACCGGCAGTTCGTCCGCCGGTCGGATTTTCATATGGGCATCGCGGCGCGCCGGTTCAAGAAGGCGGAAAGCATCCGCTTTGCCAAGGGCTTGACGCGCTCAATCGCCGATCCGGCGGCGGCCGTCGGCGCTGAACAGATGCAGCTTCCCGCGCGGTGCGGTGGCGACGATCCGCTCGCCGATCGCAGGCGCGTCCTGGCCCGGGATGCGCACGATCACCTCGCCGGGCGGCAATTCGCCGGGATTGGCGCTGATGCTTCGGGTCTCGTTGCGGCGGGCGCCATAGACGAAGGTTTCGGCCCCGACCCGCTCGATCGCCTCGACGGTGAGATCAAGCCGCACCCCGCCGGGCGCTATGGCCTCGTTCGAAATCGTGAGGTCCTCGGGGCGGATGCCGAGAACGCCGGCGCCGGACGCCACACGGCCATCGCCGGCGATTTGTGACGCGAGCTCGTCGGCGCGCAGCGGCATCAGGTTCATCGGCGGCGCGCCGATGAACGACGCGACGAACGTGGTCGCCGGCTTCTGGTAGATCGCCAGCGGATTGCCGATCTGCTCGACCTGGCCGCCATTCATCACCACCAGGATGTCGGCGAGCGTCATCGCCTCGAGCTGGTCGTGAGTGACGTAGATCGAGGTGGTGCTGAGCCGCCGCTGCAGTTTGCGGATCTCGACCCGCATCGCGATCCGCAACTTGGCGTCGAGGTTCGACAGCGGCTCGTCGAACAGGAACACCTTGGGCTGGCGCACGATCGCGCGGCCCATCGCAACGCGCTGGCGCTGGCCGCCGGAGAGCTGGCGCGGCTTGCGATCGAGCATCGCGCCGAGTTCGAGAATGCGCGCCGCTTCCCGCACCCGGGTTTCGATGTCCGGCTTCGCCATGCCGCGGTTGCGCAGGCCATAGGCCATGTTGTCGTAGACGCTCATATGCGGATACAGCGCGTAGTTCTGGAACACCATCGCGATGTCGCGCTGTGACGGCTCGATCTCGTTGACGACGCGGTCGCCGATGGCGATCTCGCCGGACGTGATGGTCTCGAGCCCGGCGACCATGCGCAGCAGCGTGGACTTTCCGCAGCCGCTCGGCCCGACCAGCACGCAGAACTTGCCGTCGTCGACCTCGAAGTCGATGCCCTTGATGGCCTCGAACCCACCGGCATAGGTCTTGCGGACATTGCGCAGCGCGACGCTAGCCATGGCTGACTCTCCCCTCCCCACGCGCGCTCTTGCGCGTGGCGGGGAGGGGTCGGGAAT
>CAXUBE010000162.1:0-6294 GCA_964249215.1 uncultured Rhodopseudomonas sp.
GTGGCCGGCCGGACGATTTCCGCGGTGATTTCCGCGGCGCCCGTCGCGAGACTCAGCAGGACGGTCGCACCGTATTCACCGAGCCCGGCCGCGTCATCGTGCGCGATCCGGGCGGGCAGTCCTTCGTGCGCCATAACGAGGTCGATCGTTTTCTGTTCGGCGCGCGCGACGTACGCACCCAGCAGGTCGGCCGCGACACCCAGACCATCGTGATCCGGCCCGACGGCACGCAGATCATCACCGTGGTCGATGCCGACGGGCAGTTGCTGCGGCGAATCCGCCGCGACGAGGGCGGACGCGAGGTCGTCATCATCGACAACTCGTACCGTCCGCGCGACCAGGTCGGCTTCTACGTCGACCTGCCGCCGCCGGTGCTGCGGCTGCCGCCGGAGCGCTACATCGTCGAGGCGGAATACGCGCAGCCGGAATTGATCTACGAAACGCTGACGGCGCCGCCGGTCGAACGGCTCGCCCGCCGCTACACGCTGGACGAGATCCGCTACAGCCCGGCGGTGCGCCAGCGCATGCCGAGCATCGACCTCGACTCCATCAACTTCGAGATCGGCTCCGCGGACATTCCGCCGGACCAGGCCTCGAAGCTGCAGGCGATCGCGGACGGGCTCAACCGCGCGATCTCGCGCAACCCGCGGCTGGTGTTCCTGATCGAGGGCCACACCGACGCCACCGGCAACGACGTCGACAATCTGTCGCTGTCGGACCGCCGGGCGCAGGCGGCCGCCGAATTGCTGACGCAGCAATTCCAGGTGCCGGCGGAGAACCTGACGTCGCAGGGCTACGGATCGCAGTTCCTGAAGATCCAGACCGACGGCCCCGAGCGGCAGAACCGCCGCGTCACCATCCGCAACATCACGCCGCTGCTCAATGGCGGATCGGCGTCGCTGCCGCCGCCGCCGCCCGGCACCGTTCCGCCGCGGTGAGCCGACGCGATCGACCCACGCAAAGAAAAAGCCGCGCAATCGCGCGGCTTTTCGATTCAGGCGACGCGGCGCGGATCAGCGCGAGACTACCACCGTGGTGCCGACCGACACCCGCTGATACAAATCGGAGATGTCCGCGTTCAGCATCCGGATGCAGCCATAGGACACGAAGCCCCCGACCGAACCCGGCATGTTGGTGCCGTGGATGGCGTATTCGCCGCCGGCCAGCGTCATCGCCGCGACGCCCATCGGATTGCGCGGCGAGCCGCCCGGAATGACGTCCGGCATCGAGGGCTTGTCGCGCTTGACCTCGCTCGGCGGCGACCAGGCCGGCTGGCGGTATTTGCCGTCGATCCGCGTCGTGCCGGCCCATTGCTTGCCGGCGCGGCCGACGCCGACCGGATAGCGCACGGCGTGGCCCTGATCGAGAATCAGGTACAGCCGGCGCTCGTTTGTCTTCACCACGATGGTGCCGGGCGAATAATCGCCGCGAAAGCCGACCATGTCGGGCCGCGCCTGCGCCTGCGTGCTGAGCAGCGCCGCGCCGCCCAGGGCCGCCAGCGTCATCGCGATCTTCAAAGACATCGTTCTCTCCAGTTCCGCGGCCGCTTCCGATGGCCGATCCTCATGCCGCCGGCCTTTCTTGGCCGTATGCGGCATGGTCCGCCGAGAGCGTTAACCAAGTGAGTCGTGGCCTGCAGGGCGCCGCACCGCACCGCGCCAAAAGAGAAAATCCCGCAAACAAAGTAAATGCCCGGAAAACAACACTCGTCCGGAAAAGCACCAAGGGCGCCGCGACCGGCCTGACATTGTCGTGAGTTGGGGGCGTATTCGATGGATCGCGCGACCCTTCTTCACCTCTCCCCGCCAGAGGGGGGCGCATCGTTCGTTGAAATGCCCTCCGCCAAAGCTGATACGCTCGAAGCTTCAGGCCGCATCAATCCCGCAACGGATTGACCGTCTTCATATGGGTCCGTGACGCTGAAAGCAATTATCTTACGCGCCGGCCTTCCTGTTCTGCCTGTGCGCGACGAGGTCCTCGACTACCGCGGGATCGGCCAGCGTCGAGGTATCGCCCAGCGTCGAGGGCTCGTCCTCGGCGATCTTGCGCAAAATGCGCCGCATGATCTTGCCGGAGCGGGTCTTCGGCAGGCCCGGCGCGAACTGGATCAGGTCCGGCGAGGCGATCGGACCGATGTCCTTGCGCACCCACGCCACCAGCTCCTTGCGCAGCGCGTCGGTGGCCTCGACGCCGTTCATCAGCGTCACGTAAGCGTAGATGCCCTGGCCCTTGATGTCGTGCGGATAGCCGACCACGGCGGCTTCCGACACCGCGTCATGCGCGACCAGCGAGCTTTCCACCTCGGCGGTGCCCATGCGGTGGCCGGAGACGTTGATGACGTCGTCGACCCGGCCGGTGATCCAGTAGTAGCCGTCGGCGTCGCGGCGGCAGCCGTCGCCGGTGAAGTACTTGCCCTTGTAGGTCGAGAAATAGGTCTGCTCGAAGCGGGCGTGGTCGCCATAGACCGTGCGCATCTGTCCCGGCCAGGACCGCGCGATGCACAGATTGCCCTGCGCCTCGCCGTCGATGACCTTGCCGTCGGCATCGACGATCTGCGGCACCACCCCGAAGAACGGCCGCGTCGCCGAGCCCGGCTTGAGCTTCGTCGCGCCGGGCAGCGGCGTGATCAGGATGCCGCCGGTCTCGGTCTGCCACCAGGTGTCGACGATCGGGCAGCGCCCGTCGCCGACCACGCGGTGATACCACTCCCACGCTTCCGGATTGATCGGCTCGCCCACGCTGCCGAGCAATCGCAGGCTGCCGCGCGACGTCTTCGTCACCGGCGCGTCGCCGGCCTGCATCAGCGCGCGGATCGCGGTCGGCGCGGTGTAGAAGATGTTGACCTTGTGCTTGTCGATCACCTCCCAGAACCGCGACATCGAGGGATAGTTCGGCACGCCTTCGAACATCAGCGTGGTCGCGCCGTTCGCAAGCGGCCCGTAGAGGATGTAGCTGTGGCCGGTGACCCAGCCGACATCGGCGGTGCACCAGTAGACGTCGCCGTCGTGATAATCGAACACCAGGCGGTGCGTCATCGACGCGAACAGCAGGTACCCGGCGGTGGTGTGCAGCACGCCCTTGGGCTGGCCGGTCGAGCCCGAGGTGTAGAGGATGAACAGCGGGTCCTCCGCGCTCATCGGTTCGCACGGGCACTCGATGGTCACCGTCTCGGAGGCTTCGCGGTACCAGAAGTCGCGCACGTCATCCATCGCGACCGCCGCGCCGGTGCGCCTGACCACCACCACCCAGTCGACGCCGCCGCATCTGGCGATCGCGGCGTCGACATTGGCCTTCAGCGGCACTTTCCTGCCGCCGCGCAGCCCCTCGTCGGCGGTGATCACCACCCTGGAGCCGCAGTCGGTGATGCGCTGCGCCAGCGAATCCGGCGAGAAGCCGGCGAACACCACCGAATGCACCGCGCCGATCCGCGCGCAGGCCAGCATCGCGAACGCGGCTTCCGGGATCATCGGCAGATAGATGGTGACGCGGTCGCCCTTGCCGACATTGCGGTTGCGCAGCACGTTGGCGAATTTGCAGACCTCGTCGTGCAGTTCGCGGTAGCTGATGCGCCGGGATTCGGACGGGTCGTCGCCTTCCCAGATGATCGCGGTCTGATCGCCGCGATCGCGCAGATGGCGGTCGATGCAGTTGGCGGCGACGTTGAGCACGCCGTCCTCGAACCATTTGATCGAGATGTTGCCCGGCGCGAACGACGTGTTCTCGATCCTGGTCGGAGCGCTGACCCAGTCGAGCGACAGCGCCTGATCGGCCCAGAACGCCTCCGGGTCGCTCACCGAGCGGGCATACATCTCCCGATATCTGGCGTCGTCGATGAAAGCGCGCGCCGCCCACTCTTGCGGCACGTCGTGGATCTTCTCGGACATCGCGTTTCCTCCGGCCGCCTCGTTCACCGCCGGGCAGAGGGACCAGACGCCGGCCGGCTTCTTTGTTGGGCGGATTATGCGTCGGCGCACCGGCTTGCGACAAGCCGCGACGCATTGGACTTTCGGCCGGGGACGGCGCCGACGGAGAAGGAGAGCGCTGCCGCGCGGCATCACGATTGCGTTGCGGGCCGGCCGGGAGGTTCCAAATCCATCCCTCCGGTAACCGGAAACCGCTCGGCCGCCGCGAAACGCTGGCGCGGGGCGCCGTGACCCCCTAAATGGCTCCGGTGATCGGGCAGCGGCGCCGGCAGCGGCCGGAACAAAAAACGCTCGATCCGCATTACACGCACCGAACCCGCCCGCACGAGGCACGTAACGCAATGATGGATCAGCAGAATTTCGAGCCGACGCGGCCGGTTTCGGCGGATTCAGAGGTTGCGGCGGTCGCCGTGCAGAGCGGCAGTGTGGAGTCGCTAGCCAAGGACCTCGGCCTGACGCTGGGTGAACAGCACGAATTGACCATCCGCCGCATCAGGCGCGGCAAGGGCTATTCATTCATTCGCGCCGACGGCAAGGCGATCCGCCATCCCGGCACCATCAAGCGGCTCAACGCGATGGCGGTGCCGCCGGCCTACGAGCACGTCCGCTACGCCGCCGACCCGACCTCGCATCTGCAGGCGGTCGGCCGCGACGCCGCCGGGCGGCTGCAATACCGCTATCACACCGACTGGGAGAAGGTCCGCGAGACCCGCAAGGCGCACCGGCTGGCGCGGCTTGTCGCGGCGCTGCCGAAGATCCGCCGCGCGGTGTCGCTGCATCTGTCCGGCGAGGAGCCGACCCGCGAATTCGCGCTGGCCGCGGCGATCGAATTGATCGCGCGCACCGCGATCCGCCCCGGCAACGAATCCTATGCGAAGCTGAACGGCACCCGCGGCGCCACCACGCTGCTGAAGTCCAACGTGCTGGTGGAAGACGACTGCGTGGTGCTGAGCTTCAAGGCCAAGGGCGGCAAGGCGGTGCGCAAGGAATGCGACGCCTCCAAGCTGGTGCGCGCGCTGTCGATCCTGCGCACCGTGCCGGGCAAGCGCATGTTCCAGTTTCGCGACGCCGGCGGCAACGTCCGCGCCGTCTCCACCGCGCAGGTCAACGCGTTCCTGCGCGAGATCGCCGGCATCAGGATTTCGCTGAAGGATTTCCGCACGCTGATGGCCTCGGCGGTGGTGCTGGAATCGCTGTCGCGGATCTCGCCGGCCGCCAGCGAGCGCGGCCGCCGCAAGCAGGTGCTGGAAGCGGTGCGCGCCGCGGCGGACGAACTGTCCAACACGCCGGCGATCTGCCGCAAGAGCTACGTGCACGATACCATCGTCACCGCGTTCGAGGACGGCATTCTGGAGCGCTTCGCCGCGACGATGAAGGGCTACCGCTCGCAGTCCAAGCGCGAGCAGTTGCTGGCGCAGGTCGTCGCCGCGGCGGGGTGAACGGCCGGTCAGTGAGACCCGCGGAATTTCTCCGCGCGCGGCTGTCGTCACCCGGCTTGACCGGGTGACCAAGTACGCCGCGGCCTTCGTATTCATCTTAAGTGACTGAGTATCTGGATCGCCCGGTCAAGCCGGGCGATGACGATCTGCCGGGCGATGACAATTTTGAATAGGCGGATGCGATCGCTCACACCCCGCCCATCCTGCAGACGATCTTCCATTGCTCGGCGGTAACCGGCTGCACCGAGAGCCGCGACTGCTTCACCAGCATCATGTCCGACAGCGTCTTGGTCAGCTTGATCGCCGCCAGCGTCACCGGCGTCTTCAACGGCTTGTCGGCCTTGAGGTCGACGCAGACGAATTTGCCGGTCTGGTCGGTCGGATCGGGATAGTGCTCGCGGACGATCTCGGCGATGCCGACGATCTCCTTGCCCTCGTTGGAGTGATAGAAGAACGCGCGGTCGCCCTTCTTCATCTGCACGAGATTCTGCCGCGCGGTGAAGTTGCGGACGCCGGTCCAGGCCTCGCCCTTCGCGCCCTTGGCAACCTGCTGGTCCCACGACCACGCCGACGGCTCCGATTTCACCAGCCAGTACGCCATCGTCATCCCTCCGCCTTGAACGGCCGCGTCAGCAGCCCCTCGATCGCTGCGTCGATGCTGATCGCGCCGCCGAGAATGGCGGCGACCGCGCCCGCCACCGGCATGTCGATTCGCTGCGCGCGCGCCAGTTCGACCAGCACCGGCGCGGTGAATTCGCCCTCCGCGAGCTTCTCACCGGCCGGCCGCTCGCCGCGGCCCAGCGCTAACCCCAGCGCGAAATTGCGCGATTGCGGACCCGAGCAGGTCAGGATCAGATCGCCCAGTCCCGACAGCCCCGCCATGGTTTCCGCGCGCGCGCCGCAGGCGCGGCCGAACCGCACCAGTTCGGAAA
>CAXUBE010000163.1:0-6223 GCA_964249215.1 uncultured Rhodopseudomonas sp.
CAACATCCCGCAGCGCGACGGCGGCACGCATCTTGCGGGTTTTCGCGGCGCGCTGACGCGGCAGGTCAACGGCTATGCCGACGCGATCGCCAAGAAGGAAAAGATCGCGCTGACCGGCGACGATTGCCGCGAGGGCCTCACCGCGGTGCTGTCGGTCAAGGTGCCGGATCCGAAGTTCTCGTCGCAGACCAAGGACAAGCTGGTGTCGTCCGAGGTGCGGCCGGTGGTCGAAAGCGCGATCAACGAGGCGCTGGCGGCCTGGTTCGAGGAACATCCGGCCGAGGCCAAGGTGATCGTCGGCAAGGTGGTGGAAGCCGCCGCCGCCCGCGAGGCGGCGCGCAAGGCGCGAGAACTGACGCGGCGCAAGGGCGCGCTCGACATCGCCTCGCTGCCCGGCAAGCTCGCCGACTGCCAGGAGCGCGACCCGGCGAAATCCGAACTGTTCATCGTCGAGGGCGATTCCGCCGGCGGCTCCGCCAAGCAGGGCCGCAACCGCGAATTCCAGGCCGTCCTGCCGCTGCGGGGCAAGATCCTCAACGTCGAGCGCGCGCGGTTCGACAAGATGCTGGGCTCCGAGCAGATCGGCACGCTGATCACCGCGCTAGGCACCGGCATCGGCCGCGACGATTTCGACCTGTCGAAGCTGCGCTACCACAAGATCATCCTGATGACCGACGCCGACGTCGACGGCGCGCATATCCGCACCTTGCTGCTGACGTTCTTCTTCCGGCAGATGCCGTCGCTGATCGACGGCGGCTACCTCTATATCGCGCAGCCGCCGCTCTACAAGGTCTCTCGCGGCAAGTCCGAGCAGTACCTCAAGGACGAGCGCGCGCTGGAAGATTATCTGATCGGCACCGGGCTCGACGATTGCGTGTTCAAGCTCGCCTCCGGCGAGGACCGCAGCGGCCGCGACCTGCTGGCGCTGGTGGAGGACGCAAGAATCATCCGCGGCACGCTGCACAATCTGCACAGCCGCTACAACCGCAAGGTGATCGAGCAGGCCGCGATCGCCGGCGTGCTGAACACGAAAGTCACCGGCGACGTCGCGACCGCCAACGCCGCCGCCGACTACATCGCGCGGCGGATGGACGCGCTCGCCGACGAAGTCGAGCGCGGCTGGAGCGGGCGCTTCACGCAGGGCGAAGGCTTCGTGTTCGAACGCACGATCCGCGGCGTCAAGGACTACGCGATGATCGACGACGCGCTGCTCGCCTCCGCCGATGCGCGCAAGCTCGACGAATATGCCGCGGCGTTGCAGGAGGCCTATCCGCGGCCCGGCACGCTGCGCCGCAAGGACATCGAGACGGCGGTCCACGGCCCGGTGAGCCTGTTCGAGGCGGTCACCGACGCAGGCCGCAGAGGCGTCGCGCTGCAGCGCTACAAGGGCCTCGGCGAGATGAATCCCTCTCAATTATGGGAGACGACGCTCGACACCAACGAGCGCTCGCTGCTGCAGGTCAAGATCCGCGAAGTCGACGAGGCCGACGACATCTTCACCAAGCTGATGGGCGACATCGTCGAGCCGCGCCGCGAATTCATCCAGGAGAATTCACTCAGCGCGAATGTGGACGTGTAGAGCATGATCCTGAAAAGTGGGACCCGGTTTTCCGAAACGCATCAGGATAAAGCGGGATGCCGGATCGAACAGAAGTCATCGCGCTCTCGTTCGCCGCGCGGATCGGCGGTTCGAACGCGGGATGGATCATGACCACCGTCGCCTACCTCGCCGGCCCCGACGTGTTTCTCCCCGACGCGCTCGCGCATGCGGCGCGCAAGGCGGAAATCTGCCGGCGGTTCGGCCTGCGCGGTCTGCCGCCGCTCAATGACGATGCGGCGCCCGACGCGCCGGAGCCGTGGCGGGCGATCTACCGGAAAGACATCGCTATGATGCAGCGGAGCGACGTCATCATCGCCAATCTGACGCCGTTCGGCGGCGCGTCCGCCGACGCCGGCACCCTGATCGAAGTCGGCTGGTTTCTCGGCCAGGGCAAGCCGGTGTTCGGTTATTCGAACGCTGCCGACAATTTCGAGACCCGGATGCGGCGCCAGCTCGGCGACAACGATGCCGCCCTCGGCATCGAGGGTTTTCATCTGCCGGACAATCTGATGATCGTCGGCGCGGTCGAGAGCGGCGGTTATCCGATTTTCCTGCCGGCCGACGGCACGACGCGAGGCATCGGCGCGCTCGACATATTCGAGGCGTGTGTGCAGGCGGTCGCGCGTCGGGTCGCAAAGCCGCCTTAGCCGGCGCGGCCGGATTACGCGCTCTCGAACGCCGGCACCGGCAGGGCCGTGACCGACTTGATTTTCTCCATCGCGAACCGCGAGGTGACGTTTTTCAGCGGCACCGCGCCGATCAGCTTCTTGTAGAAAATATCGTAGGCGCGCATGTCGGCGACCACCACGCGCAGCATGTAATCGACGTCGCCGGCCATCCGGTAGAACTCGATCACCTCCGGCATCGCGCTAACCGCGCTGGCGAATTTCTTCAGCCATTGTTCGGAATGATCGCCGCTCTCGATCGACACGAACACCGACAGCCCGAGCCCGATCTTGTTCTGGTCGACCAGCGCGACGCGGCGCATGATGACGCCGTCGGCTTCGAGCCGCTGAATCCGCTTCCAGCATGGCGTTGACGACAGCCCGACGCGGTCGCCGATCTCGGCCACCGACAGCGAGGCATCCTCCTGCAGCACGGTCAGGATCTTGCGGTCGATGGCGTCGATCCGGCGGTGAGTTTCGGGCGCCGCGGCGTCGGCTTCGGCCATTTGATAGAACTTTCTTCCAATAATGAGGATGGAACCATCATAGTCGGAAAATATTTTCTCGCAAGACCGTGATTTCGTCCCCGACGAGCCGCGGATCAGCCCAGCGCATGCTGGTAGGCCTTCAGATGCGTGTAGATCACCCGCAGCCGCGGCACCGGCGTCTTGGCGGCGTCGCCCCGCGCGATCAGGTCGCCGATGATGTGATCGGCCTCGATCGGGGCGTCAACCTTGATGTCGCGGAACATCGATGCGGTGAGCGGCGAGCCGGGCGCGGTCAGCATCGGATGGATGCGCTCGAGAAAGGCCGGGCGCGGCGCGTGGCCGGCGGCGGCCGCCACGGCGCTGCACTCATCGATGACGCCGAGGATGAAATCGCGGCCGCCGGGCGCGGCGATGATGGCCCCGACCGCGCCGCGCATCAGGCTGGTGCAGCCGGCCAGCGTCGCCAGCAGCACCCATTTTTCCCACATGTCCTGCATGACGTTCGCGCTGGTCTGGCCGCCGAAATTGCCGCGCGCGATGATTTCGCCGGCGGCGCGGACGCGGTCGGACATCGTGCCGTCGCGCTCGCCGAACGAGAGCGACTGCATCGGGGTGAGCTGCACCACATGGCGGTGCCGGTCGAGCATCGCCGCGATCGCGCATTGGCCGCCGAGCACCTTCTCGGCGCCGAAGCGCTCCGCCAGCATGTCGAGGTGACGGATGCCGTTGAGCAGCGGCAGGATCGCGGTGCGCGGCCCGACCGCCGGCGCGAACGACCGGATCGCGTCGTCGAGGTCGAACGCCTTGCAGCTCAGCATCACCAGATCGAAGTGATGTTTCAGCGCATCGGCCTGCACCGTCGGCGGTTTCGCGAGCGTCGCATCGCCGTGCGGGCTCTTGATCACAAGGCCGTCGGCCGCGAGCTCGGCGGCGCGCCTGGGCCGCACCAGGAACGTCACGTCGGCGCTTGTTTGCAGCAGACGGCCGCCGAAATAGCCGCCGATCGCGCCGGCGCCGACCACGAGAATACGCATGAACGCTCCTTGCGAGTTTTCTTGACGGCTACCAGCAAAGCCGCGCGGGGGCCGCGGCGGTGAGTTTCACATGAGCAGACCGCGAGCGCGATCCGCAAGCAATCCTTCGTCACCATTTCTCGCCGAACGGGCGGATTTCTAGCTCGAACGTCCAGGCGCTGCGCGGCTGCCGATAGAGCTGCCAATACGACGCGGCCACCGATGCCGGCGGCATCAGGAGGTCCGGATTGTTCAGCGCCTCCTTGCCCCACAATTGTTCGCGGCGCTCGCGCACCCAGGCGGTATCGACGCCGGAATCGATGATCAGATGCGCGACGTGAATGTTCTTCGGCCCGAGTTCGCGCGCCATCGCCTGCGCCACAGCGCGCAGGCCGAATTTGGCGCTGGCAAAGGCAGCAAAGCCGGAGCCGCCGCGCAGGCTCGCGGTGGCGCCGGTGAAGAAGATGTTGCCCTGGCCGCGCGGCAGCATCAGCCGCGCCGATTCGCGCCCGGCGACGAACCCAGCCCAGCAGGCCATTTCCCACACCTTGCGGAACACCCGGTCGGTGGTCTCCAGGATCGGAAAATTGACGTTGGCGCCGACGTTGAAGATGCACACCTCCAGCGGCGCGTGGGCATCGGCGTTGCTGAGGAATGCCGCGACCTCGTCCTCCTTGCGCGCATCGAGCGCGCGCGCGACGATCGACCCGCCGGCGGCTCCGATCTCCTTCGCCAGCGGCTCGAGCTTGGCGCCGTCGCGCCGGCCGGCGAACACGGTGAAGCCCTCGGCCGCGAATTTTTTGGCGATCTCGGCGCCGATGTAGTCTCCGGCGCCGATCACCGCGACGGTGGCGTTACGCTTCTGCAAATTCATTCTCCGATTCGACAAGGCGACGGCGGCAGCTACGCGCCGGTGACCATTTCCTCGACCTCGCGCAATTGCTCCTTGCCGAAGAACATCTCGTCACCGACAAAGAAGGTCGGCGAACCGAACGCTCCGCGCTCGACCGCGGCCTGGGTGTTGGCGACGAGCTTGGCCTTGACCGCGGGATCCTGCGCCACCGTCAGAAGTCTTGCGCCGTCGAGACCGGATCGCGTCAGCGCCTCCCCGGCAATTTCGAGATCGTCCATTTTCTTCGGCTCAACCCACATATGATGAAACGCGGCCGCGACATATTTTTCGAACACGCCTTCGATTTGCGCGGCAACCGCGGCGCGCATCAGGTTCAGCGTGTTGACGGGGAAATTCGGATTCCAGACATAGGGCCGGACACCGAACCGCTTGACGAAGCGCGCGGTCTCCAATGCGTGGAATTCGCGCTTGTTCTTGATCCCCGCCAGCGTTTCGGCCGGCGATCTGTTGTTGGTGGCCTTGAAAATGCCGCCGAGCAGCACCGGCACGTAGTCGAATTTGACGCCGATCCGCTGTTCGATCGCCGGGATCGCCTCGTGGCTGAGAAAAGCGTTGGGGCTGCCGAAATCGAACAGGAATTGCGGGGCGGTCTTGCTCATGCTGTCTCCCTGCGGCGCCGCGCGCGTCACGCGGCGCCTTATATGATTGCTATCATTTCATTCCAGCCTAGCGCCTTGCGCGTGGCGGATCAACCGCCGCCGGGGAGCCGCAAGGCCTGCGGCAGTCTCCGATGCGCATCAACGCAGATATCGCTCGACTGTCCGGCCGGCCGCTGGCATCACGGACGTTTCGTTTAGCCAGGGACCGGCCGCATGCTGACGCTCCACCATCTGAACAATTCCCGCTCGCAGCGGGTGCTGTGGCTGCTCGAAGAACTCGGCGTGCCGTATGAGATCGTGCGCTATCAACGGATGCCGAACATGCTGGCGCCGCCGGCATTGCGCGCGGTGCATCCGCTCGGCAAGTCGCCGGTCATCACCGACAACGGCAACACCGTCGCGGAATCCGGCGCCATCATCGAATACATCATCGACACCTATGGCGACGGCCGGCTGATCCCGCCGCAGGGATCGCCGGAGCGGCTGCGCTACACCTATTGGCTGCATTATGCCGAAGGCTCGGCGATGCCGCCATTGTTGATGAAGCTGATCTTCACGCTGATCCCGCGCCGCGCCCCGGCGCTGATCCGGCCGCTGGCGCGGATGATAACCGCGCCAATTCTGGCCACCATGGTCGATCCGCAGATCAAACAGCATATGGCCTATTGGGAAGGCGAACTGGCAAAGGCGGAGTGGTTTGCCGGCGGCGATTTCACCGCGGCGGACGTCCAGATGAGCTTCCCCGTCGAGGCCGCCGCGGCGCGCGGCGGGCTCGACGCACACTATCCCAAGACGATGGCGTGGCTGCAGCGGATTCATGCGCGCCCGGCCTACAACCGCGCGCTGGAAAAAGGCGGCCCGTACACCATCGGCCGCTGACGCGAGACCGGCCCGCGCGCGCTATTCACCCGCGGCGCCGGCGGCGGGCGTGGCGCGCTCCGGATC
>CAXUBE010000164.1:0-6210 GCA_964249215.1 uncultured Rhodopseudomonas sp.
ACATACCTCGGTGCCGCGTCCGATCGCGGGTACGATGATCGGCCAGCTCCGCGCTTTCCGCTGCGAGGCGCGCGTACCTCTCGCTAGAATGGCGGCGGAGAAGGAAGCCCGCGAATGCGACGCACATTGCTGATCACCGGCGCAGCGGGCGGCATCGCCGGCGACGCGCCGTATCAGGCGAGCTTCATCGTCGAGGCGCTGTCCGACGGCAGGTTCGTCGCCAGCGGTCCCTATTATGGCGGCCGCGACATGGACATGGGACCGTCGGCCTGCCTGCGGATCGGCGATGTCAGGGTCGTCGTCTCGTCGCAAAAGGCCCAACTCGCCGATCAGGCGATGTATCGCTATGTCGGAATCGAGCCGACCGCGCAGGCGATTCTGGTCAACAAGAGTTCGGTGCATTTCCGCGCCGATTTCGAACCGATCGCCGAGCGGTTGCTGATCTGCGCCGCGCCCGGCGCGATGCCGGCCGACACCGCGACGCTGCCATGGACGCGGCTGCGCGCCGGCATCCGCATCAAGCCGAACGGAAAACCGTTCGTGCCGGGCTGACCCGCGCCCTCACCGGCCCCAGCGATCCTGCCAGATTTTCTCGCCGACCATGCAGGACACCCGCGGCTCTTTCGTCGTCTCCGCGACCGGCACGATGCGGCGTTCCGGCACGCGGCCCGCGACTTCCAGCACCAGCTTGGTGTGGATCGCCTCCTTGAATTTGTCGCGGTCCTTGATCGTCACCACGAACGAACCCGGCCCGCCGATCACGCAGTCCTCGTAATAAAAATCGAGATTGTCGATGTCCATCGTGGAATAGGAAGGCTCCTTCACCATGATCGGCAACCCGTTGATGACGACGCCCTTCTCAAGCGCGGCATCGCGTGCCAGCGTCACCGGCATCCCGTTGTTGTTCGGGCCGTCGCCCGAGATGTCGATCACCCGCCGCAGCCCTTTATAGGGGCTTTCTTCAAACAGCGGCATCGCGAAATTGATCGCGCCGGAGATCGAAGTGCGCGAGGCGCGGCGGATCGGCGTCTTGAGGATTTCGGCGGCGACGGCGTCGGCGGATTCCGGCCCGTCTATCATCTGCCAGGGAATGATGATCTTCTGGTCGCTGGACGCCGCCCATTCGAAATAGGTCACCGCGATGCGGCCGTTGGGGCCGCTCTTGAGTGCCTGCAGGAAATCGCTCGACACCAGCGCCTGGGCGTATCCCTCGCGCTGGATCGCCAACTCATCCATGTCCATCGAATAGGACACGTCGACCGCGAGAACCAGTTCGACGTCGACCGGCTTGGCGTCGTCCCTGGCGGAGCGCAGGTCGGCGCGGTGCAAAGCCGGGCCGGGCGCGGCCAGGCTTGCGATCGCTCCAGCCGTCACGGCACCGACGAGCGCCGTACCGATCGAGACAAACCAGCGCATGGCGGCCCTCCCATCGAACGAGAGCCTGATCGTGGCACGCAATTCCCGCGGCGAAAAGCGGCAAACCCTGTTCCGCTTCACAATCAGGTCAACCGCCGGGTGGCCCGCAGCCGCGCTCAGGTTCAGCTAGAACAGCATGCGGCCGCGTGCGACAAAGGGCGCGCGCCCCGACGGATCGTCGGCGGACCGAACCTCACCTCGCGGCAGCAGCGTCCATGAGCAATGTCGTCGTCAAGCCGGCCGCCAAGGCCAAGCCGAAGACCGAGCGGCCGAAGCTGCACAAGGTCATTCTGGTCAATGACGATTTCACGCCGCGCGAATTCGTGGTGCGTCTGCTGCAGGCGGAATTCAGGATGAGCGAGGATCAGGCGCACAAGGTGATGATCACCGCCCATCAGCGCGGCGTCTGCGTGGTCGCGGTTTTCACCAAGGACGTCGCGGAAACCAAGGCGACGCGCGCCACCGATGCCGGCCGCGCCAAGGGCTATCCGCTGCTGTTCACGACCGAGCCGGAGGAGTAAGCCTCCTCGTCGGCGAGGCCGAACACCCTCTCCGGCCTGGCAACGCCCGCGATCGCAAATTCGCCGAGATCGGCCCAGCCGCCGTCGCAAAGCTGCGCGAATGCCTCCGAAGCCACCACGGTGCGGCCGAGGCGGCCGGCGATCTTCTCCAGCCGCGCCGCGAGATTGACCGCGGGGCCGATGCAGGTGAAATCGAGCCGGCTGGTCGAACGCGCGGCGTCCTCGAGATCGCGCAATTCGATACCGAGGAAACCTTCGTTGAAAGCGATCTGGCGGCCGCCCCCGATATTGCCGTACAACACGTCGCCGATGTGAAGCGCGACGCCGAAGCGGAAACCATCGAGCTGCCCTTCATCATGTGGGTAGCACAAAGCATGGATCGCTTCGCGCGCGGCGCGTGCCGCTGCGAGCGCCCGCGCGCACGCCTCCCTGCTGTTTCCGTTTTCGATCGGAAATACGGCGAGCAGCCCGTCGCCCATGAATTTGAGGATATCGCCGCCGCGATCGCGGATCGCCGGGACCTGGCAATCGAAGTAACAGTTCAGCACGTCAACGATGACATGGGCCGGCAGCCGATCGGACAGCGCCGTAAAGCCGCGCATATCGGACAGCCAGATCGCGGCATTCATGGTTTCCGTATAGCCGCGACGGATATGACCGGCGAGAATTCGTTCGCCAGCCTGATTACCGACATAGGTATCGATCAGAATCGAGGCCATGCGGCGGAGCGAAATGATCTCCACAACGCGCGCGAGAGGCACGACCAGCTCGCGCAGCGCGTCCAGCTCTTCCACCGCGAAGCCGCCCGGACGGTTGGTCGTCCAGCTCGACACCTGCATCGCGCCGTCTGAAAACCTGATCGGCAGAATCACGTAATCCGTCGCGCCTTCCGCGATGAGGTCGGACACGATCGGAAAACGCCTGTTGGCAGGATCGTCGATCTTCAGCCGGACTTCGGCGTTGGTGTCGTACATGACCGCGAGCGGGCTTGCACGATACGTTTCCGAATCGGTCGCGTCGAATGATGCCATGTTGATTTGCATCTCGGTGTCCGGCCGCCAAATAAGGCTGATGCCGAACACGTCGGGATGAAGCGTCTGAATGAAGACATTGACGCGGGTGAGCATGAAACCCGCATCCATGATCCGCTCGCAAAGCTGCGCAATCAGATCGGTGCGGGCGCGCTCGCTCGGTGCGCCCGAAATCAGCCACTGAACTACCGCGGCGATCTTGGACTGATCGATGCTCATGCCGGCGGCCGTTCAGCCATTCTGCCCGCGGTGGCGCAGAAAGTGGTCGGCCAGCACGCAGGCCGTCATCGCTTCGGCCACCGGCACGGCGCGAATCCCGACGCAGGGATCGTGGCGGCCCTTGGTGAGGATATCGGCATCGGCGCCGGAGCGATCGACGGTGCGGCGCGGCGCCAGGATCGACGAGGTCGGCTTGACGGCGAAGCGCGCCACGATCGGCTGTCCGGTGGAAATGCCGCCGAGAATGCCGCCGGCATGGTTCGACAGGAACACCGGCCCATGATTGCTCATCCGCATTTCGTCGGCATTCTGCTCGCCGCTGAGTTCGGCGGTGGCGAAGCCGTCGCCGATCTCGACGCCTTTCACCGCGTTGATGCTCATCAGCGCCGCCGCGAGATCGCCGTCGAGCTTGGCGTAGATCGGCGCGCCGAGCCCCGCGGGCACGCCTTCGGCGATCACTTCGATCACCGCGCCGATCGAGGAGCCGGCCTTGCGGACGCCGTCGAGATAGCCCTCGAAGAACGCCGCACTGTCCTTGTCCGGGCAGAAGAACGGATTGTTGCCGACCTCGTCCCAGTCCCATTTGCCGCGGTCGATCCGGTGCGGGCCCATCTGCACCAGCGCCGCGCGCACGCTGACGCCGGACACCACCTTGCGGGCGATCGCGCCCGCGGCGACGCGGGTCGCGGTCTCGCGCGCGGAGGATCGTCCGCCGCCGCGATGATCGCGCAGCCCGTATTTCGCCTCATAGGTAAAGTCGGCATGGCCGGGCCGATACTTGTCCTTGATGTCGGAATAATCCTTCGCGCGCTGATCGGTGTTATCGATCACCAGCGCGATCGGCGTGCCGGTGGTGACCTGCGCGCCGCTGTCCGGGTGCGGCATCACGCCGGAGAGAATTTTGACCGCGTCGGCCTCCTGGCGCTGCGTGGTGAAGCGCGATTGTCCTGGCCGGCGGCGGTCGAGGTCGTGCTGGATGTCTTCGGCGGTAAGCGGCAGCAGCGGCGGGCAGCCGTCGACGACGCAGCCGATCGCGACCCCATGGCTTTCGCCGAAGGTGGTGACCCGAAACAAATGGCCGAACGTATTGAAGGACATCACGCCTCGCGAACGGCGTTTGGTAGCGCGCGGTGCCGGAGGGGTCAAATGCGGCGGGCGACGCTACCCGCTCAATCCTTCGCCAACCCGATGTCCGGCGCGTCGGGGCGCTTCATGCCGACGACGTGATAGCCGGAATCCACGTGGTGCACTTCGCCGGTGACGCCGCGCGACAGGTCGGACAGCAAATACAGCGCGCTGTCGCCGACCTCGTCGATGGTCACGGTGCGGCGCATCGGCGAATTATATTCGTTCCATTTCAGGATGTAGCGGAAGTCGCCGATGCCCGACGCCGCGAGCGTCTTGATCGGACCCGCCGAAATCGCATTGATGCGGATGTTCTTCTCGCCGAGGTCGGCGGCGAGATAGCGCACGCTGGCCTCCAGCGCGGCCTTCGCCACGCCCATCACGTTATAATGCGGCATCCACTTCTCGGCGCCGTAATACGTCAGGGTCAGGATCGCCCCGCCATCGGTCATCAGCTTTTCGGCGCGCTGCGCGATCGCGGTCAGCGAATAGCAGCTGATCAGCATGGTCTTGGAGAAGTTGTCGGCGGTGGTCTCGACATAACGGCCGTCGAGCTGGTCCTTGTCGGAAAACGCGATGGCATGGACCACGAAATCCAGCCTGCCCCATGTCTGCCGCAGCACGTCGAAGGCGGCGTCGATGGTCGCGGGCTCGGTGACGTCGCAATGGCCGACCAGGATGCCGCCGAGTTCGGCGCAGAGCGGCTCGACCCGCTTCTTCAGCGCGTCGCCCTGCCAGGTCAGCGCGATTTCAGCGCCTTGGGCGCGGCAGGCCCTGGCAATGCCCCAGGCAATCGAGCGGTTGTTGGCGACGCCGAGAATCAAGCCGCGCTTGCCCCGCATCAGGCCTGAATCTGCAGCCATTCGATTTTCCCGTTCGCCCCTGGGCTTTGGAGGTACACCAGCGGTCATGCCGGGTACAGCCCAAATCCGCCCTGAGATTCAGCAGTTTGGCAGGCAACCTTAACGGCGGAATAGGGCTCGGCCGAAGGTGTTATGCTGATAGGGCAGCGGCCGGCGACCGCGCCGGCAATGCCGACTTTGACCGGAAACCGATGAGCGAATTTCGTGACAATGTCGAAGCGATGATCCCGGCGCTGCGCCGCTATGCGCGCGCGCTGGCGCGCGACACCGACATCGCCGACGATCTCGTACAGGACACGCTGGTTCGCGCGCTGCGCTCGGAGCGGCTGTTTCTCGGCGGCGACCTGCGGAGCTGGCTCTACACCATCCTGACCAATCTCAACCGCAACCGCCGGCGTTCGTTGGCGCGGCGGCCGCCTTTGCTGCAGCTCACCGAGACCAATGCCGATGCCAGCGGCACCGAGGCGGAGGGCCGCGACATCGCCCGCGCGCTCGCCACGCTCGCCGAGGAGCAGCGCGCGGTATTGCTGCTGGTGATGCTGGAAGGCCTGAGCTACCGCGAAGTCGCCGACAGCCAAAGCGTGCCGATCGGCACCGTGATGTCGCGCCTTGCCCGCGCCCGCGCCCACGTCCGCGCCAGCCTCGAGGGCGGCCGCGCACCGCTGCGGCAGGTGAAATGATGCGAGCCGCAGCGAATCGGCAGATGTTCGACGAGCACGACCATTCGACCGAAAGACCATGACGATGACCGACAATGACATCCCGGTGACCGAAGACGAACTGCACGCCTATGTCGACAACGAGCTGCCGGCCGAGCGCCGCGGCGATGTCGAAGCGTGGCTTGCGGCACATCCCGCCGAGGCGGCGCGGATGCAATCATGGCAGGCGATGGCGGACGCGTTGCACGCCCGCTACGACTTCATCCTGGACGAGGCCGTGCCGGCGCGGCTCGAGATCGAAAGGCTGATCCCGCAGCCGCGCCGATGGCTTTTCGGCGCGATCGCCGCGGCGCTTTTGGCCTTCGCGGCCGGCGGC
>CAXUBE010000165.1:0-6194 GCA_964249215.1 uncultured Rhodopseudomonas sp.
CCCGATCCGGACCTCGTTAGGGCTGCTTCCTTCCGGACCTGACCCGGTTGGCGAGTGGCTCGTCCACCGCCAATCTCCCGCTGCTTATTTGGCGCCAAAAGCCCCCGAATGCAAGCGCCGGCCCCGCCGGTTTGCATATCCGTCGTATCACCCGCGGCCGTCATCCCCGCGGACGCGGGGAACCGTATTCACGGACGACGAGGTTCGAGTCCGACCATTGCGGAATACCGGATCATCCGCTTTCGCGGACGACGACGGCTTGTTATGACGGAACAGCCTTGCGCTCTCGCAGGCCATCGCAAGAAGAACCCCGTCATGTAACCGGGTCGTCTGGATCGAACATGACCGCCGCTACCGACTGGACCCTCAATCCGCAATTGCAAAAGGACACCATCGACATCGGCGACCTGCCGCTGTGCCGGGTGCTGGTGATCAAGGACGCGCATTATCCCTGGCTGCTGCTGGTGCCGCGCCGCTCCGAAGCGATCGAGATCATCGACCTGAACGAGGTCGAGCAGGCGCAACTGATGACCGAGATCGGGCGGGTCGGGCGCGCGCTCAAGGACGTCACGCAATGCGACAAGCTCAATATCGCGGCGCTGGGAAATCTTGTGCCGCAACTCCACGTCCACGTCATCGCGCGCCGGACCAGCGACGCCGCCTGGCCGCGCCCGGTATGGGGCGTGATGCCGCCGCTCGCGCACGATCCGGAAGAGGCGCAGACATTCATCAGCGCGCTGCGCCGCAAGATCTGGTTGGGATGACCCCCTCATGACCGCGTCCGCGTTTCCGCTCGGCCAGCCCGCGTTCGTCAGCCATGTGCTCGACCGCGCGGCGCATCTGCGCACCAACGACGAGAAGCTGTTCGCGCTGGAAGGCCATCGCGACAGCCGCGCTTATGTTGTGCATCGCGATTCACTGGTGCTGAAGCAGGACGCATCAGGTCCGCGCGCGCTGCTGACGATCGACGAAGCGCTCGGCTTCGGCGCCAATCCCGGCACTATCTTCCTCGGCCTGCGCGAAGGCGCCGCGGTATTCGGCATGGGCATCGGCGCGCAGGCGATCGAGAAGCTGCTGACCGGCAACGATGCATCCGTTGCCGAACTGCGCGGCATGGTGATGCAGGGCGTGATCCCGCCGGATCAGCTTTCCGCGATCGCGATGGCCAAATCGATGGTGGGATGGCATCAGCGCCACGGCTTCTGCGCCAATTGCGGCACGCGCAGCGCGATGTCGCAGGGCGGCTGGCGCCGCGATTGCCACAACTGCAAGACCGAGCATTTTCCGCGCACCGATCCGGTGGTGATCATGCTGGTGACGGCCGGCGACAAATGCCTGCTCGGCCGGCAGCGGCAATTCCCGACCGGAATGTGGTCGTGTCTCGCGGGTTTCGTCGAAGCCGCCGAGACCATCGAGGACGCGGTGCGCCGCGAGGTGTTCGAGGAAGCCGGCATCCGTTGCACCGACGTCGCCTATTACATGACGCAGCCCTGGCCCTATCCGTCGTCGCTGATGATCGGCTGCAGCGCGGTCGCAACCACCGACGAGATCACCGTGGACCGCCACGAACTCGAGGACGCGCGCTGGTTCGGCCGCGCCGAGGCCGGATTGATGATCAAACGCGAGCACCCCGACGGCCTTGCCGGGCCGCATCCGTTTGCGATCGCGCATCATCTGCTCGGCCGCTGGCTGGGGCAGGACGCATGAAGCGCGGAACTCGGAACCGCTTCGCGCTTTGTCACCATTCGCGGCCCGGCCGGACCGAGGCCGCAGCGTGACGAGCCCGCTCATGAACATGCACGACCCCAAGAGGCGCCTGCCGCACATCCTCTGCATCGGACTGCCGGTGCGCGACCTCACATTCCGGATCGACGCGCTGCCCGGCCGCGGCGAAAAGATCCACGCCGATTTCTTCGACGAGATCTGCGGCGGCAACGCGCTGAATGCCGCGATCGGCATCGCGCGGCTCGGCGGCCGCGCTTCGCTGACCGGGCCGATGGGCGACGCACGCGAGACCGCGACGCAGTTCATCTTCGAGAAGCTGGCGCAGGAAGGCGTCGATACCTCCGCGCTGGTGCATATGCCCGGGCTTGTCACGCCGATCTCCACGGTGATGGTCGATCCCAGCGGCGAGCGCACCATCATCACCTTCCGCGATCCGGGATTGTGGAAGGCCGAATTGCCGCACACCGATACGCTGCTGCGCGACTGCGACGCCATCCTGATCGAAAGCCGCTGCGCGCCGTTTTCCACGGCGCTATGCGCGGAGGCGCGCGACCGCAACATTCCGGTCGTAGTCGACGTCGACAGCGCGATGTCGCTGCGCGAAGGGCTGCTTACTGCCTCGTCGCATCTGATCTTCTCCAGCGACGCGCTGCAGGCGACCGCGGGAATTTCCGACGATGCCGCGGCGCTGAAGAAGATGGCAGGCGTGACGCCTTCGTTTCTGGCCGGCACCCGCGGGGCGAAAGGCACGATCTGGCTCGACGCATCGGGCGAGCTTCGCGAGACGCCGGCTTTTCCGGTGCATACCGTCGATACGCTCGGCGCCGGCGATATCTTCCACGGCGGCTTCACGCTGGCGCTGACCGAAGGCCGCGAGATCGCCGACGCGCTGGCCTTCGCGTCCGCCGCGGCGGCGCTTAAATGCACGCGTTTCGGAGGCGCGTTCGCCTGCCCGTCACGGGCCGAGGTCGATGCGCTGCTCGGTCAATCTGCGCCATCCAATCCGGTGCATTGAATTCCGGCGCTTCCGATAATGCCCGCGTTCGGATGCGGCTTCAGATCAGGCAGCGGCGAAGGTGAGCGCTTCCGGCATCAGGATTTGTTCTTGCGCTCGCGAATTTCGCCGAACACGTCGGCGGCGCTCTTGCCGGTCATTCCCAGCGCTTCCGCCACCGACGGTTCGTCGGCGCGCAGGAATACGTTGGCGCGCTTCTCGTCGAGCAGCAGCGTCGGCACCGTCGGCTGGCCGGCCTGGCGCTGCTCCGCGACCTGCTGCGCGCGGGCCTGCAGCGCGGTGTTGCGCGGCTCGATGGTCAGCGCGAATTTGACGTTGGACGCGGTGTATTCGTGCCCGCAATACAGCGCGTAGTCGTCCGGCAGTTCGCGCAGCTTCAGAAGCGAATTCCACATCATCGGATAGGTGCCCTCGAACACCCGGCCGCAGCCGATCGAGAACAGCGTGTCGGCGGCGAACAGCGCGCGCGCCGAGTCGAACACGTAGCTGATGTGGTCCATCGTGTGGCCTGGCGTCTCCAGCACGCGCGCGGCCAGCGAGCCGACCATGACGGTATCGCCTTCCTTCACGCGCTCGTCGACCTGCTCGATGCTTGCCTTGGCGTCGTGCGGCGCGACGACGCGGCATTTGTATCTGCTCTTGAGGTCGGCGATGCCGCCGACATGATCGGCGTGATGATGCGTCACCAGAATGTCGGTGAGCGTCCAGCCCTCCTGCTCCAGCGCGGCGATCACCGGACCGGATTCCGGGGCGTCGATCGCGGCGGTCGCGCCGGTCTGCGGATCGTGAATGAGATAGCCGAAATTATCGGTCAGGCAGGAAAACAGACGGATCTCGGCGGCCATGATTGCTCCATAGAAATATCGCGGGCCGGCGCGCGCACGCCGCCTCGGGCCCCATGACGTATGGTTTTCTCAGGCGCCGGGCAACCACGCAGGCGCGGTTTTGCCGGAACGCGCGCCGCCGTGATAGGCTCCGCCGCATGACGCTCGATGTCATCGACCTGCGCGACTTTTATTCGAAACGTCTCGGCGTCGTGGCGCGGCGTTTGATCAATCGCAGCATTTCGGCGCGCTGGCCGGACGCGCGCGCGCAGCGGGTGCTGGGGCTCGGCTATACCACCCCGTATCTCGGCCTGTTCCGTCATGACGGCGAGCGCTGCATCGCCTTCATGCCCGCGGCGCAGGGCGTGCTGAAATGGCCGACCGCGCGGCCGACGCTATCGGCGCTGGTCGAGGAACGTTCGCTGCCGCTGCCCGACGCATCGGTGGACCGCATACTCCTGGTGCATGCGCTGGAAATGTCCGACGATCCGGACGGATTGATGCGCGAGGTCTGGCGCGTGCTGGCACCGTCGGGCCGGTTATTGGCCATCGTGCCGAATCGCCGGGGGGTGTGGGCGCGCGCCGACACCACGCCGTTCGGCCACGGCCAGCCTTACTCGCGCCTGCAGATTTCCCAATTGCTGCGACGGACCTGGTTCACGCCGGTCGGCTGGGAGGAAGCGCTGTTCGTGCCGCCGATCGCGCAGGGCTGGTTTTTACGCTCGGCGCCCGCGTGGGAGCGCATCGGCGCCGCGATGTCGCTGCCGTTCGCCGGCGTCCATGTGGTCGAGGCGACCAAGCAAGTCTCGCGCGCGATGCCGGTGCGGCGCGAACGCACGCGGCTGATCCCGGCGATGGACCCCGCGCTGGTGCCGTCGCCGATGCAAAGCGGCGCGGGCGATTCGCGGCCGCGCTAAACGCAACGGCGAACGGTCGCGCGGATCATTCGTTGCCGGGATTGAAATCGTCGCCCGGCACCGCCGGTGCCGGCACGCCCTCGGGGCGCGGCCCGTGCGGACGGCGGCGACGCCTCGGCTGGAAGCGTTCGCCGCCCGCGGCTTCAAATGCCGGGCTGTTGATCTGCGGCTGCGGCCCGGTGATGAACGACGGCAGACGGTCGACCTGGTCGGCGACCGGAATCGCCGGCTGCGGCTGCGGCTGGAATTGCGGCTGAGGACGATGCTGCTCGCGCGGCGGCTGATGCTGCTCGCGCGGCTGATAGGACGGCTGCAGATCGCGTTGCACGTCGCGCTGCGGTTCGCGCGGCACGAACGGCTGCGGCTGCATCGGCACGAGGCCGGGCTCGGCACCAAAATTGGAATAATTCTCGTCGCCATCGTCGCCGCCGTCATCCGACATTTCGTTGTCGGTGCGCTGCTGCGGCAGGTTCTGCCGGAACTGCTCCTGAGCCGCCGCGATCAGCCGAAAGTAGTGTTCGGCGTGCTGGTAGTAATTCTCGGCGGCCACCGGATCGCCGGAACCGCGCGCGTCGCGCGCGAGCTGGACGTATTTTTCGGCGACGTGAGAGGCGGTGCCGCGAATCTTGATGTCCGGCCCGTTCGACTCGAACACCCGGGTCATCGGGTTTTGGCCGCGCCGATTGTTGTTATTATTGTTGTTGCTGTTGTTACTGTTATTCCGGTTGCGCAGCCGCTTGTTGTTCTGACCGTTTCTCATGTCCTACCTTTTTACCAAACCAAAGAGCTGCCCGGGAATCGAGCGCGTCGGGACGCGACAGATCGCGCGCTGACCTTACGCAAAGATAATTTCCATGCCGATTTCGATATGCGTCGCCTTCAACAAGGACGCGTTCCCCAATCGCCAGCGGGCGACGTGCCACGACGGCGGACCAAGTATTGAGCCCGTCACGACAGGCTCAGATTATCTCGCGAGAGTTCAAGCGTAATAATAAGGCTTTCGTTCGCTTCGCGGTCGCATGCAGCGCGGCTTGTTCAGCCATCGCGCGTCTGACCTGCCGTTTGGAACCTTTCAATCAGGGGGCTCTCGTCGCTGAGAACCATGGTCTCGCCGGCACATCTACGGCGCCAACAACCCTGAACCAATGCCGATGACCGGAAGGTAGTCTCTTACAAGCGATATTCCAAGTGCTTTTTGCAGCCAAATCCGACTTTACCGAGACAAATTCCGGGCGCTGACAGCCCGTATATGACCGGCAAGATCGGCCTGAGGAGAATCCGAAATCGTGAGGCCCGCATCAACCATCAAGGCCGCCACCGCTTCGTGCTGGCCCTGCCCGACCTCGACGATCAGCGCGCCGCCGCGGCGCAATAGCCGGGCCGCTTCGGGTATCAGCCGGCGATACGCGGCAAAGCCGTCATCGCCGCCATCCAGCGCCAGCCGCGGATCGTAATCGCGCACTTCAGGCGCGAGCGTCGCGATATCGGCTGAGCGGATGTAGGGCGGATTGCTGACGATCAGATCGAGGCCGTCGCGCAGCGCCGCGGCGCAGTCGCAGGCGACGAAGGCCGCGCGCTTCGCAAGGCCGAGCGAAGCCGCGTTCTGTCGCGCGGTGCGCAGCGCCGGCGCGGCAAGGTCGGTGCCGATGCCGAATGCGCAGGGCAGTTCGGACAGCAGCGCCAGCAGGATCGAGCCGGAGCCGGTGCCGATGT
>CAXUBE010000166.1:0-6125 GCA_964249215.1 uncultured Rhodopseudomonas sp.
CTGACTCATCGGGTATCTGGTCAGGGTTCATTCACGGCGTCGGACCGGGCGCCGGTCCCGCGCGCGAGCCGCGACCGTAGCGCTGCTACTCGTCGCTCTTCTTGCCGCCGATGGTCTTGAGCTTGGCGAACACGGCGTCGACGTTGAGGTCGTCGCGGTCCTTTTCGGAGGGCTGGTGCTCTACTTCCTTGCGCGTGGTCTCCGACGCCGGCAGCAGCGTCGCGCCGCCATAGGCCTGGTCGGCCGGCTTCTCCTTGGCCGCGCGCTGCACTTCGAAATCGAGTTCGATCTGCGAGCACAGGCCGAGCGTCACCGGGTCCATCGGCGTCAGCGTCGACGCGTTCCAGTGGGTGCGGTCGCGCACCGAGGCGATCGTGGTCTTGGTGGTGCCGACGAGGCGCATGATCTGGCTGTCCTTCAACTCGGGATGGTTGCGCACCAGCCACAGGATCGCGCTCGGCCGCTCGTGGCGGCGCGATACCGGGGTATAGCGCGGACCCTTCTTCTTTGACGGCGCCGGCAGCGCCACCTTGCTCTCGCCGAGCTTGAGCCGATAGTCCGGGTCCTTTTCGCCTTTTTCGATCTCGTCGCGGGTGAGTTGCCCGGTCGAGATCGGGTCCATGCCCTTGATGCCCTGGGCGGCATCGCCGTCGGCGATGGCGCGGATTTCCAGCGGGTGCATCCTGGTGAAATCGGCGACCTGGTCGAACGACAGCGCGGTGTTGTCGACCAGCCAGACGGCGGTCGCCTTCGGCATCAGCGGTGCATTGCTCATGGCAAATCTCCTTGGCGCTCCGCCCGCTCTGAGGGAACGCAGCCTCTGGTCATCAGCGATGACGGAATTTCGGGTTATATAGCCGCTCCGGGGTTGCCCGCGCAATGGTCAGTCCCGGCCCCGGCGCCTTCGGCCTTGACAGGGCCGCAAAGCGGCCCCAAGTCGATATTTGAACGCCGATTTGGCGTCCCGACCGTTCCCGATCTGCTGGCGCGGTCGATGCGCACTGGACGCTGTGCAAATGCTGGCCAAACCGACACTGAAGATCATGCTTTGTTCGCCGCGCGGATTTTGCGCCGGCGTGGTGCGGGCGATCGACACCGTCGAGCGGGCGCTGGCGATCCATGGCGCCCCGGTCTATGTCCGCCACGAAATCGTGCACAATAAATATGTCGTGGACAGCCTGCGCACCAAGGGCGCGATTTTCGTCGAGGAACTGGCCGAGATTCCCGACAATACCAGCGCACCGGTGGTGTTTTCGGCCCACGGCGTGCCGAAATCCGTCCCGGCCGACGCCAAGCAGCGGAATTTCTTCTCGCTCGATGCCACCTGTCCGCTGGTCACCAAGGTGCATCGCGAGGCGGCGATCCACTTCAAGCGCGGCCGGGAAATCCTGCTGATCGGGCATTCGCATCATCCGGAAGTGGTCGGCACGTTGGGTCAGCTCCCGTCCGGCGCCGTGCTGCTGATCGAGACCGCGCAGGACGCGGCGACCTTCACGCCGAAGGACCCGAACAACCTCGCATTCGTCACCCAGACCACGCTGTCGATCGACGACACCGCGGAGATCGTCGAGGTGCTGAAGCGGCGCTTTCCCAATATTTCCGGGCCGCACAAGGAAGACATCTGTTACGCCACCACCAACCGCCAGCTCGCGGTGAAGAAGGTGGCGCCGGTGGTCGACGCGCTGATCGTGGTCGGCGCGCCGAACTCGTCGAACTCGCAGCGGCTGCGCGAGGTCGCCGAACGCGAGGGCTGCAAGGTCGCGGTGCTGGCGCAGCGCGCCGCCGACCTCGACTGGAGCATGTTCGACGGCATCGCCAGCCTCGGCATCACCGCGGGCGCCTCGGCGCCGGAAGTGATCGTCGAGGAGATCATGGGCGCCTTCGCCGAGCGCTACGAATTGCTGGTCGAGACCGTGTCGGCCGCGGAGGAGAACGAGTTTTTCCCGCTGCCGCGTTCGCTGCGTCCCGACGCCGCCGAATGAGATGGCCGTCTACACCGACGTCGCGGCCGACGAGCTTGCCGAGTTTCTGAAAGGCTACGAGATCGGCGAGCTGTTGTCCTACAAGGGCATCGCCGAAGGCGTCGAGAATTCCAATTTCCTGCTGCACACCAGCGACGGCCATTTCATCCTGACGCTGTACGAGAAGCGCGTCGCGCGCGACGACCTGCCGTTCTTCCTCGGGCTGATGGAGCATCTGGCGCGGCACGGCATCGTCTGCCCGCAGCCGCTGCGCACCAGGAGCGGCGAGACGCTCGGCGCGTTGGCGGGGCGGCCCGCGGCGATCATCAACTTCCTCGACGGCGTCTGGCCGCGCAAGCCTAACGCGGCGCATTGCGCCGGTGTCGGCGAGGCGCTGGCGAAACTGCATCTCGCCGGCCGCGATTTCGGCATCGCACGCGCCAATGCGCTGTCGGTGTCGGGCTGGCGTCCGCTGTTCGATGCGGCGGCGTCGCGCGCCGACGAGGTGCAGCACGGCCTGCGCGCATTCCTCGCCGCGGAGCTGGCGCATCTGGAAAGCGGCACCTGGCCGCACGATCTGCCTCAGGGCGTGATCCATGCAGATCTGTTTCCGGACAACGTATTCTTCCTCGGCGACAGGCTGTCCGGCATCATCGACTTTACCTTCGCCTGCGACGATATCCTCGCCTACGACGTCGCGATCTGCCTCAACGCCTGGTGCTTCGAGCCCGACCAGTCGTTCAACGTCACCAAAGCGCGCGCGTTTCTCGGCGGCTATTGCCGCGAGCGGCCGTTATCGGCTGCCGAGCAGGATGCGTTGCCGCTATTGGCACGCGGTGCTGCGATCCGCTTCCTGCTGACGCGGCTGGTCGACTGGCTCAACGTGCCGCCGGGCGCGCTGGTGCGGCCGAAGGACCCGCTGGAATATGCCCGCAAGCTGCGCTTCCAGCAGAGCGTCGCCGGCATCCGCGATTACGGCTTCGCGCCGTCGGGGCAGATCGCGTGAGCGCGCCGCCTTCCGTCATCGCGCATACCGATGGCGCCTGCTCGGGCAATCCGGGTCCGGGCGGCTGGGGCGCGATCCTGAAATTCGGCGACGTCGAAAAGGAATTGAAGGGCGGCGAGCCGCACACCACCAACAACCGCATGGAGCTGATGGCGGCGATCTCCGCGCTGGAAGCGCTGAAGAAGCCCTGCAGCGTCGACCTGTTCACCGACAGCCAGTATGTCCGCAACGGTATCACGAACTGGATTCACGGCTGGAAGAAGAACGGCTGGAGAACCGCCGACAAGAAGCCGGTGAAGAACGTCGATCTGTGGCAGCGGCTCGACGCCGCGCTGAAGCAGCACGAGGTGCGCTGGCACTGGGTCAAGGGCCACGCCGGCAATGACGAGAACGAGCGCGCCGACCAGCTCGCGCGGGACGGGCTGATCGCGCATCGCGGGACGGGCTGACGAACCGAAGAGAAGTCATCACGCGCTAACCGCCCTCACCCGCGAATGCGGGTGACCTACGTATTGCCGAGCGCCCGAGATGAGCTGACGCTCTGCAATACCGGGTCGCCCGGTCGAGCCGGGCGACGACGGCAGCGGATGTACGAAACTCGCTTCAGCCTCACAACTGCCCGAGCAGCGTCTCGCCGCCGGAGACCTCGACCTTGCCGGGATTCGGCTCGAGGTTCATCTTCTTGACGACGCCGTCCTCGACCAGCATCGAATAGCGGTGCGAGCGGGTGCCGAGGCCGTTTCCGGACGCGTCGAGCTCCATGCCGATCGCCTTGGTGAAATCGGCATTGCCGTCGGCGAGAAATACCGCCTCGTCGCGCTGGTCGGTGTCGCGCTTCCAGGCGCTCATCACGAAGGCATCGTTGACCGAGACGACGGCGATGGTGTCGACGCCCTTGTCTTTCATCGCATAGGCGTTGAGGAAGATACTCGGCATGTGCATCTTGTGACAGGTGCCGGTGTATGCCCCCGGCACCGCGAACAGCGCGACCTTCTTGCCCTTGAAGACGTCGTCGGTCGTCTTCACTTGCGGACCTTCCGCGGTCATCACGCGAAATTTCGTCTCGGGCAGCTTGTCGCCGACTTTGATGGTCATCATCCACTCCGTTGAATTGTCGCGAGTGTCCTAGACCATTTAGGCGCCGAAGGGAAACAATGTCGTCGCAAAGCTATCGCGTCCCGGTCCGCCGGCCCGGCCACGGCCTCGGCGAAGCACTCCAGAGCCTCACGGAGAGACCGGACTGCTTCGCCGCTGCGCCCCTTGCAATTAGGATGCGGGCACTCAGGCCGCCGCTTTCTTTTCGTCGCGCAACTCGCGGCGCAGGATCTTGCCGACATTGGTCTTCGGCAGGCTGGCGCGAAATTCGATCTGCTTGGGCACCTTGTAGTTCGTGAGCTGGGTGCCGCAGAACTTGATGACGTCTTCCCCGGTCAGGCTCGGGTCCTTCTTGACGATGAACGCCTTGACCGCTTCGCCGGAGCGGCTGTCGCCGACGCCGATCACGGCGCATTCCAGCACGCCCGGATGGCCGGCGATCACTTCCTCGATCTCGTTCGGATAGACGTTGAAGCCCGAGACCAGGATCATATCCTTTTTGCGGTCGACGATCCTGGTGTAGCCGTCCGGCGTCATCACGCCGATGTCGCCGGTGCGGAAAAAGCCGTCGGCGGTCGTCACATGCGCGGTTTCTTCCGCCCTGTTCCAGTAGCCCGCCATCACCTGCGGACCCTTGGCGCAGATCTCGCCCGGCTCGCCGAACGGCACTTCGTTGCCGTCGTCGTCGCGGATCGAGATGTAGGTGGACGGCACCGGCAGCCCGATCGAGCCGTTGAACGCGTCCACGGTGGCCGGGTTGCAGGTCAGCGTCGGCGCGGTCTCGGACAGGCCGTAGCCCTCGGCGATGCTGCAGCCGGTCGTCTTCTTCCACTGCTCGGCGACAGGGCGCTGCACGGCCATGCCGCCGCCGTTGGAAATCTTCAACTTGGAGAAGTCGAGCTTGTCGAAGCCCGGCGTATGCAGCAGCGCGTTGAACAGCGTGTTGACGGCCGGGAAGATGCTGATCTGATACTTGCCGAGCTCCTTGATGAAGTTCGGCATGTCGCGCGGATTGGGAATCAGCAGATTTACGCCGCCGGCGCGCACCGCGAGCAGATAGCAGGCGGTGAGCGCGAAGATATGATAGAGCGGCAGCGCGCAGACCACGAACAGTTGCTCGACATGCGGCGGCTTGTCGAGCGCCGGCTGCAGCCAGGCGTCGTTCTGCAGCACGTTGGCGAGGATGTTGCGATGGAGCAGCGTCGCGCCCTTTGAGACGCCGGTGGTGCCTCCGGTGTATTGCAGAAAGGCGACGTCGTCGGGCACCAGCGTCGGCTTGACGAGCTTCATGCCGCGGCCGGCGGCCACCGCGTCGTTGAAGTTCGCCGCGCCGGGCAGCGTATAGGCCGGCACCATCTTCTTGACGCGGCGGACCACGAGGTTGACGATGACGCCCTTGAGGCCGAGCATGTCGCCCATGCTGGCGATGATGACGTGCTTGACCGCGGTGCGCGCGATCACCTGCTGCAAGGTGGTGGCGAAATTCTCCAGCACGACGATGGCTTCGGCGCCGGAATCCTTGAGCTGATGCTCGAGTTCGCGCGGCGTGTACAACGGATTGACGTTGACCACGGCGTAGCCGGCGCGCAGCACCGCGGAGGTCGCGACCGGATATTGCAGCACGTTCGGCATCATCAAGGCGACGCGCGCGCCTTTGGCCAGGCCTTTACTTTGCAGATAGGCGCCGAGCGCGAGCGACATCTCGTCGAGCTCGCGGTAGGTGATCGCCTTGTCCATGCAGATGAAGGCTTTGCGGTCGCGGTATTTGGCGAAGCTCTCCTCGAGCAGGTCGACCAGCGAGGCGTATTGCGCCGGATCGATATCCGAGGGCACGCCGGGTGGGTATTGCTTGAGCCAGATCCGCTCCATCGAGGTCCCCCTGATTTTCTG
Organism: uncultured Rhodopseudomonas sp.; assembly: GCA_964249215.1. GTDB lineage: Bacteria > Pseudomonadota > Alphaproteobacteria > Rhizobiales > Xanthobacteraceae > CAXUBE01. The sequence goes on from CAXUBE010000166.1 coordinate 5,953, forward strand.
TCGGGGTCGATGCCCCGCATTTTTTGCAAGTATCGGGCAAACTCACCGCCGAAGGCAAGCGCGGCGCCGGCGAGAGCATGATCAGGAAAAGCGGGTACCGGTTTTCCGAAAAAGATCATACTCGAACATGAGGATAGAGCGGGATGACGATTCGAAGAGAAGTCATCGCGCTC
>CAXUBE010000167.1:0-6043 GCA_964249215.1 uncultured Rhodopseudomonas sp.
GTGCTGGCGCAGCGGCTGACCACGCTGGCGCGGCTGTCGCGCATGACCGGCAGCGCCAAGCCGCTGATCGTGCTCACCACGGTGAACGCGATCGTGCAGCGCGTGCCTGCGCGCGAGGTGATCGCCGCGCAGGCGCTGTCGGCCGCGCCCGGCCACGTGCTGCCAATGGATTCGATCATCGCCTGGCTCGAGCATAACGGCTACACCCGCTCCTCGACGGTGCGCGAGCCCGGCGAATATGCCGTCCGCGGCGGCATCCTCGATCTGTTTCCGGCCGGGCTCGATCAGCCGGTGCGCTTCGACTTCTTCGGCGACACGCTGGAATCGATCCGCACCTTCGACGCCGAAACCCAGCGTACCTTGCACGACATGCGCGCGCTGGATTTGGTGCCGATTTCCGAGTTTCAGTTCGTCAGCGAGACCATCCGCCGCTTCCGCATGGGATATGTCGCGGCGTTCGGCGCGCCGCAACGCGACGACGCGCTTTATGAAGCGGTGAGCGAGGGCCGCCGCCATCCCGGCATGGAGCATTGGCTGCCGCTGTTTCAGGAGCGGATGGACACGCTGTTCGATTATCTCGGCGCCGCGCCGGTCGCGCTCGAGCCGCAAACGGAGGACGCGGCGCGCGAACGCTTCGTCCAGATCAACGATTATTACCAGGCGCGCCGCGAGGCGATGGAGCATGCCGGCGGCGGCGCGGTCTACAAGCCGCTGCCGCCGGATCAGCTCTATGTCACCGACGGCGAATGGGACCGGCGGCTGGCGCAATTGGCGTTGGTGCGGCTGACGCCGTTCGCCGTGCCCGACGGCGCGCATGTGATCGACGCCGGCACCCGGCAGGGCCGCAATTTCGCGCTGGAGCGCGCGGATGGTTCGGTCAACGTGTTTGAGGCGCTGGTCGCCCATGTCGACGCGCTGCAGGCGGCGCGCAAGAAGGTGGTGATCGCGCTATGGAGCGAAGGCTCGCGCGACCGCATGGCGAGCATGCTGAAGGATCACAGGCTGCTCAACCTCACGCCGGTGAATGCGTGGCGGACCGTTCAGGCCACGCCGCGCAACGAGACCATGCTGGCGGTCCTCGGCGTCGCGTTCGGTTTCGAGACCGAGACGCTCGCCCTTATCACCGAGCAGGACATTCTCGGCGACCGTCTGGTGCGGGCGCGCAAGAACAGCCGCAAGCTCGATAATTTCATTTCCGAAGTCACAAGTCTGGCAGCCGGCGATATCGTCGTGCATGTCGAGCACGGTATCGGCCGCTTCATCGGCCTGCAGACGCTGGATGTCGGCGGCGCCCCGCATGATTGCCTCGAATTGCACTACGCCAACGAGACCAAACTGTTTCTGCCGGTCGAAAACATCGAACTGCTGTCGCGCTACGGGTCCGACGGCAGCAACGTCGAACTCGACAAATTGGGCGGCAGCGGCTGGCAGGCGCGCAAGGCGAAGCTCAAGAACCGAATCCGCGAAATCGCCGGCGAACTGATCAAGGTCGCCGCGGCGCGGCATCTGCACCAGGCGCCGAAGATCGTGGTGCAGCCGCAGCCCTACAATGAATTCTGCGCGCGGTTTCCGTATGACGAGACCGAGGATCAGGAAACCGCCATCAACGCCTCATTGAAGGATCTCGAAAGCGGCATGCCGATGGACCGGCTGGTCTGCGGCGATGTCGGTTTCGGCAAGACCGAAGTGGCGCTGCGTGCGGCGTTCGCCGTGGCGCTGGAAGGCAAGCAGGTCGCCGTCGTGGTCCCGACCACGCTGCTGGCGCGGCAGCATGCCCGCACCTTCACAGAGCGGTTTCGCGGCTTTCCGGTCAATGTCGGGCAGGCGTCGCGGCTGATAGCGCCGAAGGAATTGAGCAAGGTCAAGAAAGGCCTCGCCGAGGGCGCGGTCGACATCGTGGTCGGCACCCACGCGCTGCTCGGCAAGGCGATCCGCTTCAAGGACCTCGGCCTCGTGGTCGTCGATGAAGAACAGCATTTCGGCGTGACCCACAAGGAACGGCTCAAGCAACTCCGCGCCGAGGTTCACGTGCTGACGCTGAGCGCGACGCCGATTCCGCGCACGCTCCAGCTCGCGCTTACCGGCGTGCGCGATCTGTCGATCATCGCCTCGCCGCCGGTCGATCGCCTCGCGGTGCGCACCTTTGTCGCGCCGCACGATCCGCTGATGATCCGCGAGGCGCTGCTGCGCGAACGCTACCGCGGCGGGCAGGCGTTCTACGTCGTGCCGCGGATCGAGGACCTCGCCGGCGTCAAGGATTTCCTCGACAAGCACGTGCCCGAAATGAAGGTCGCGGTCGCGCATGGCCAGATGCCGCCAACCGTGATCGAGGACATCATGTCGGCGTTCTACGACGGGAAATACGACGTGCTGCTGTCGACCACCATCGTCGAGTCGGGTCTCGACATTCCGAACGCGAACACGCTGATCGTGCATCGCGCCGATATGTTCGGGCTGGCGCAGCTCTATCAGTTGCGCGGCCGGGTCGGGCGCTCGAAACTGCGCGCCTATGCGCTGTTCACGCTGCCGGCGACGCACAGGATCACCGCGCAGGCGGAGCGGCGGCTGAAAGTGCTGCAGTCGCTGGAAACGCTCGGCGCCGGCTTCCAGCTCGCATCGCACGACCTCGATATCCGCGGCGCCGGCAATCTGCTCGGCGAGGAACAATCCGGCCACGTCAAGGAAGTCGGGTTCGAGCTTTACCAGTCGATGCTGGAGGAGGCGATCGTCAACCTCAAGGCCGGGCTGGTCGAGCCGGTCGCCGATCGGTGGTCGCCGCAGATCACCATCGGCATGCCGGTGCTGATCCCGGAGGAGTTCGTCTCCGATCTTTCGGTGCGATTGTCGCTGTACCGCCGGCTCGCCGATCTCGACACCGACGAGGAGATCGATTCGTTCGCGGCGGAAATGCGCGACCGTTTCGGGCCGCTGCCGGACGAGGTGCGCTATCTGTTCAAGGTTGCCGCGATCAAGGCCTATTGCCGCGCGGCCAATGTCGAGAAGGTCGATGCCGGCCCGAAGGGCGCGGTGATTTCATTTCGTGACAACAAATTCGCGCAGCCGGATCAACTGGTATCTTTCATTCGCCAGCACGGCAAGGCAGCCAAGGTGCGTCCGGATATGAAGGTCGTGTTCCTGCAGGAATGGGACACCCCGGAGGATCGTTTGACCGGCACCACGGACATCATGCGGCAGCTCGCCGGACTTGCGCAAGACCGCAAAGCCGCTTGAAAGCGGGCGCATCAACGCAAACGGCCGCCGGCAGGATGCCGGCGGCCACACGGTTGCGACAAATACGCTTACTTCGGATATTTGAATTCCGGCGCCGCCTTCAGCGCATCCTTGGTGGTGTTCATGGTGGCGAGCCACTTGCTCTGCTTGTCGTCGTAACGGACATTGACCGACGACGGCGATACCGCGACGTAGTGCTCGCCGACGCCGAGGAAGCCGCCGACCGACAGGATCAGCGCGTCGATCTGATGATTCCTGATCGCCAGATCGCTGATTTCGCCGATGGATTCGTCCTTCTGATTGTAGACGTTGAGGCCTTTCAGCTTCGAGCTGAACATTTCGTCCTTCGACACGGTCGCGAACTTGGCGTCGGCAGGCGCGCTGCCGGTGGTGGCATGGTTGGATTCGGCGAATGCCGGCGCGGCGATCAGGGCCAGCGAAGCGGTGATAAGTGCAAGGCGTTTCATTGGTCATCCTCCATTTTGCAGACCGCTCTACAATTCGGCGTTCGCCCAAACGTTCCAGCAACGGAACACGACGCATGGTCGGGCTAGTTGTCCTTCAGTGACTCACCTTTTCAGGCCTGACGCCCACCAGGTTTCGGGGAGGTAGCCGCTGAGCGCGGCTGCCGTCGGCCGCTCGACCCGATTCCATCGCGCGATCCATTGCTCCTGCACGTTGAACAACGGAATTGCGTAGAAGCCCGACATCAGCACGCGGTCGAGCGCGCGCACCGCCGAAATGAAATCCGGCCGTTGGTGTGCCTCCAGCAGCGCCGCGATCATGACGTCGATCGCCGGAGCCTTCGCGCCCATGTAGTTGCGGGTGCCTTGATTGTCGGCGGACGCCGCCCCCCAGTAGAACGCCTGCTCGTTGCCGGGCGAGAGCGACTGATCCCAGCGGTTCTGGATCATGTCGAAATCGAAAGCGAGGCGGCGCTGGTCGAACTGCACCGCGTCGACAGACCTCACGCTGGCTTCGATGCCGGCCCGCCTGACGTCTCGGGCGAACGCCAACGCAATGCGCTCCTGGTCGCGCGTGGCGACCAGGATTTCGAAACTCAGCGGCTGCCTCGACCGGCGCTCGCGCATCACCGTGCCATCGAGGTCGTAGCCAGCCTGCGCCAGCAATGCGAGTGCGGTGCGCAGCGTTACGCGGTCGCGGCCCGAGCCGTCGCTGACCGGGAGACGGTAGCTGCCGTCGACGATCGCGGGCCGCAATTGCGGCACGAACGGCTGCAGCAGCGCCTGCTCGCGCGCGTCGGCGGGCCGGCCATAAGCCGACAATTCGGAGCCGGCGAAGAAGCTTGCGCTGCGCGCGTAGAGCCCGAAGAAGTAGTTGCGATTGATCCATTCGAAATCGAACAGCAGCGACAGCGCCTCGCGGACCCGGATATCGGCAAACACCGGGCGGCGGGTGTTGAACACCAGGAATTCGCTTGGCTGAGGCGTGCCGGTCTTGATGGTGTCGCGGATCACCTCGCCGCTGCGGGCCGCCGGAAAATCGTAGCCGTCGTGCCAGCGCAGCGGCTCGTTTTCGACCCGGAAGTCGTATAGACCGCGCTTGAACGCCTCGAAATGCGCATTGGCCTCGCGGAAATAGTCGAGCCTGATCTCGTCGAAATTCCAAAGCCCGCGGTTGACCGGCAGATCGCGGCCCCAGTAGTCCGGATTGCGGGTCAGCGTCACGCTGGCGCCGGGCTTGACCGCGGTGATGCGGTACGGCCCGGACCCGAGCGGCGGGTTCATCGAAGTGTCCTCGAAGCTGCCGATATCGACCGCGTGCTTCGGCAGCACGGGCATCAGCGCCAGGACCAGCGGAAGTTCGCGATCATTGGCGGCTGGAAAATCGAACCTCACGGTGAGGCGGTCGATTGCTTTGGCCTGCGCGACCTTGGCGTAGTACAGCCGGTGGTTGGGGCGGCCTTTGTCGCGCAAAAGCTGCCATGAGAACAGCACGTCCCCGGCCTCGACGGGATGATGGTCGGCGAACTGCGCGCGCGGGTCGATCCGAAAGGTGACGTAGCTGCGCGCGGCGTCGGTCTCGACGCTTCGGGCGATCAGGCCGTAAAGCGTAAAGGCCTCGTCATTGCCGCGCGCCATCAGGCTTTCGATCACGAAGCCGCGGACCTGCTGCACGGCGAGGCCCTTGACGATCAGTGGATTGAGACTGTCGAACGTGCCGAGCACGCTCTGCACCAGCCGTCCGCCCTTCGGCGCGTCCGGATTCACGTAGGGCATTGCCGCGAAATCAGGCGGCAATGCCGGCGCGCCATGCATCGCAATCGCATGCATTGCGGCAGGGGCGGGCTCCGCGATCGCGGGAGCGAGCGGATAGGCCGCGAAGCCCAGGCCGAATGCGAACATGAAGATGCGCCGCATCGTCCCGCGATATGATTCGATCAGACTCACGGCCGGTTTTTACCACATCCGCATCGCGGGCCTGCCGAAGGCGGGGAAGAGGCTACGGACAGCATTGATATTTTCCCGTGCCGTTGTATTGAAGGCAGGCAAATGACGAGGCGCGGCGGGCCTGTCATGTAACTGCCTTAATTGGTTACGAGACAACCGCCCAACGGCCGTAAGTCAGCTCTCGCGCTGCGGAACAAGGGCGCTCGACGGTTCAGAAAGGGTTCTCCGCAATGAATTTCCGTCACTTGGTCGCGCCGGCGATGCCGCGCGGGCGGGCGTTAGCCCTGTTTACTGCGGCAAGCTTCGGCACCATGGGCGTCGTCACCGCATTGGCCCAAACGCCGCCGGCCACTCCGCCGTCGGCACCCGCCGCGCCGAAAGCCAAGGCCGCGCCGCCGAAG
>CAXUBE010000168.1:0-6032 GCA_964249215.1 uncultured Rhodopseudomonas sp.
AGATGGCGGCGGTTACGACCGAGCCCGCGCAGAAAGTCCGCATGGCGAGCGCCACCGCGACGCCGGAGGCCGCGGTCGCCGCGGCCGAGACTCCGGTCAAGACCGCGGAAGCCACCGGCGCGCTGCCGACCTTCCGCTGGCCGGTGCGCGGCCGCGTCATCACCAGCTACGGCGCCAAGACCAACGGCAAGGCCAATGACGGCATCAACGTCGCGGTGCCGGAAGGCACCCCGGTGAAGGCCGCCGAGGACGGCGTCGTCGCTTACTCCGGCAACGAATTGAAGGGCTACGGCAATCTGGTGCTGGTGCGGCATTCCAACGGCTACGTCACCGCCTATGCCCATGCCAGCGAGTTGATGGTGAAGCGCGGCGAGACCATCAAGCGCGGCCAGGTGATCGCCAAGTCCGGCCAGTCCGGGGAGGTCGGCTCGCCGCAACTGCACTTCGAGATCCGCAAGGGGTCCTCGCCGGTCGACCCGCTGCAGTTCCTCAACGGCGCGTGAGCGACCGACGCTGCGTCATCGCCCGGCTTGACCGGGCGGCCCGGTATTCCGCGACCTCCAAGTTCAATCGATCGCTCGCGGCGTACTGGTTACTCCGCCTTCGCGGAGTATGACGGTTGGCATTCGGAGCGCGTCGGTGCGCTGGACAGCCGCACGCCGAGCCGCCCCGCAAGGTCCTGCGTGAACTGCCAGGCGACGCGGCCGGAGCGCGCGCCGCGCGAGGTCGCCCATTCCAGCGCGTCGCGCTCGATGGTCTCGGCAGGCGCGTCGAGGTGGAAATGCGCGCAATAGCCGCGCACCATCGCCAGATATTCGTCCTGGCTGCATTTGTGGAAGCCGAGCCACAGCCCGAAGCGATCCGACAGCGAGACCTTTTCCTCGACCGCTTCGCCGGGATTGATCGCGGTGGACCGCTCGTTCTCGACCATCTCGCGCGCCAGGAGATGCCGGCGGTTCGAGGTCGCGTAGAGGATGACGTTGTCGGGCCGGCCCTCGATGCCGCCTTCCAGCACCGCCTTGAGCGATTTGTACGAGGCGTCGTTGCCGTCGAACGACAGATCGTCGCAGAATACGATGAAGCGGAAATCCGACGCGCGCAGCAACGCCATCAGCGCCGGCAGGCTCTCGATGTCCTCGCGGTGAATCTCGATCAGCTTCAGCCGTCCCGCGACATCAGGCCGAGCGTTGACCGCGCCGTGCGCGGCCTTCACCAGCGACGATTTGCCCATGCCGCGCGCGCCCCACAGCAACGCATTGTTGGCGGGCAGGCCGGCGGCGAAGCGCGCGGTGTTCTCGATCAGCGTGTCGCGCATCCGCTCGATCCCCTGGAGCAGATCGAGCGCGACGCGGCTGACCTTGGCGACCGGCACGAGGCGCCCGTCGGGGTGCCAGACAAAGGCCTCGGCGCTTGTCAGCAAGCCTGCGGCATCCGGAGCGGCGGACGCCGCCGGCAGCCGCGCCAGGATGGCCTCCAGCGCCTGCGCGATGCGTTGCTCGGCGCTCGGTCCTGAAAACGCCGCAGCGGGCTTAACGCCGCGGCTGCGCGGCTTGCCGGGTAAGGGCTTTCCGGCCGCGCGCGGCGCGCTGGAACGGGGCTTTTGCGGCATCGATCGGCTTCCTGACGCGAGAGCCTTAGCCAGCCTCGGCGGGCGCCGCAAGGGCGCGAAATCCGGCCCGAAGCGGCGGCCGGGGCAGCGTTGCAATTGGGACCGCGGCCGCTATAGTCCCGCGCGAATTTGCCCGCCACGGGCCCGCGATGAGCGCTATGCCGGCGCGCCTTCCTCACGAGGAATTCCGATGTTCGTCACACCTGCCTACGCCCAGGCCGCCGCGGCCGGCGACACCAACAGCATGCTGATGTCGCTGCTGCCGTTCGCGCTGATCTTCGTCATCATGTACTTCCTGATCCTGCGCCCGCAGCAGAAAAAAGTGAAGGACCACGCCGAGCTCGTGAAGAACATCCGCCGCGGCGACACCATCATCACCACCGGCGGGCTGGTCGGCAAGGTCACCAAGGTGGTCGATGACGACCAGGTCGAGTTCGAGGTCGCCGACGGCGTGCGCGTGCGGCAGATGCGGCAGATGATTTCCGGCGTCCGCGCCAAGGGCGAGCCCGCCAAGGACATCGTCAAGGAGCGCGTCAAGGATCAGGACAAGGACAAGGTCGAGCCGGCCAAGGACGACACCGCGTCCACCTGACGACGCTCGCCGCGCATCTTTCCAGGATTCTGACGGGACAACTCGATGCTCTATTTCACGCGGTGGAAGGCGCTGGCGATCATCGCGACGGCGCTGGTGGTCTGCCTGTTCGCGGTCCCGAATTTCTTTGCCGAGCACACCGTGCGGACCTGGCCGAAATGGGCGCAGCGGCATCTGGTGCTGGGGCTCGATCTGCAGGGCGGCTCGCACATCCTGCTCGAGGTCGACGCCAATTCGGTCAAGAAGGACAAGCTCGACCAGGTGCGCGACGACGTGCGCCGCACGCTGCGTGACGCCCGCATCGTCTATACCGGCCTCACCGTGCGCGGCGATTCGGTCGAGGTCCGCATCAGCAAGGACACCGATGCGCAGACCGCGCTCGCCAAGCTGCGCGAGCTGGCGCAGCCGATCGGCGGCCTGCTCGGATCGAACGGCCAGCGCACGCTCGACGTCAGCGATGCCGGCGGCGGCCTGATCCGGCTCAACGTGCCGCAGGCCGCGATCACCGACCGCGTGCGGCAGTCGGTCGAGCAGTCGATCCAGATCGTCGAGCGCCGCGTCAACGAACTCGGCACCGTGGAGCCGCTGATCCAGCGCCAGGGCGTCGACCGCATCCTGGTGCAGGTTCCGGGGCTGCAGGACCCGACCCGGCTGAAGGAATTGCTCGGCAAGACCGCCAAACTCGATTTCCGCATGGTGGATACCAGCGTGCCGCAGGACCAGGCGCTGCAGGGCAAGGTGCCTCCGGATTCCGAGGTGCTGCCGAGCGCGCAGGCGCCGAAGGTGCCTTACGTCATCAAGAAGCAGGTGGTGGTGTCGGGCGGCGATCTCACCGACGCGCAGCCGGGCTTCGACCAGCGCTCCGGCGAGCCGATCGTCAGCTTCCGCTTCAACACCTCCGGATCGCGCAAATTCGCCACCGCGACGTCGGACAATGTCGGCCAGCCGTTCGCGATCGTGCTCGACAATGAAGTGATCTCGGCGCCGGTGATCCGCGAGCCGATCACCGGCGGCTCCGGGCAGATTTCCGGCAGCTTCACCGTGCAGGCCGCCAACGACCTCTCGATCCTGCTGCGCGCCGGCGCGCTGCCGGCACCGCTCACCATCATCGAGGAGCGCACCGTCGGTCCCGGACTGGGCCAGGATTCGATCGAGAAGGGCGAGCTTGCGGCCTATGTCGGCTCGATCCTGGTGATCGTGTTCATGCTCTTGACCTACCGGCTGTTCGGGCTGTTCGCCAACATCGCGGTCGCGATCAACGTGGCCATGATCTTCGGCGTCCTGTCGTTGCTCAACGCGACGCTGACGCTGCCCGGCATCGCCGGCATCGTGCTCACCGTCGGCATCGCGGTGGATTCCAACGTGCTGATCTACGAGCGCATCCGCGAGGAAATCCGCGGCGGCCGCAACGCGATCTCGGCGATCGATGCCGGCTTCAAGCGCGCGCTGTCGACCATCCTGGACTCCAACATCACCACCTTCATCGCCGCGGCGGTGCTGTTCTACATCGGCACCGGGCCGGTGCGCGGCTTCGCCGTGACGCTCGGCATCGGCATCATCACCACGGTGTTCACCGCCTTCACCTTGACCCGCCTGATCGTTGCCTATTGGGTGCGCTGGAAGCGCCCGCAAAGCGTGCCGATCTGACATTGCCCGCGCCGCCCGCCGCGTTTTTCGCGAGCAAGGCGCGGCGCGGCGGGCCGGGCAGCTACCACAGGGACGACGAGACAACATGACACCACCGACAGCGGCAATGCGGGGCCGGCCGTGGCGCATCTGATCCTGATCGGGCTCGGCGTCGTGATCCTGGTGCTGACGATCGTCAGCGTCATGGGCCTGTTGCCGTCGCTGCGGATCGTGCCCGACGATACCCATTTCGACTTCACCCGCTTCCGGCGGATCAGCTTTCCGATCTCGGCGGCGCTGTCGATCGTCGCGATCACGCTGTTCTTCACCCACGGGCTGAATTTCGGCATCGACTTCAAGGGCGGCACGCTGCTCGAAGTGCAGTCGAAATCCGGCGCCGCCGATATTCCGGCGATGCGCGCGACGCTGTCGGGGCTCGGCCTCGGCGACGTGCAGTTGCAGCAGTTCGGCGGACCCTCCGACGTGCTGATCCGCGTGGCCGAGCAGCCCGGCGGCGACGCAGCCCAGCAAGCGGCGGTTCAGAAGGTGCGCGGCGCGCTCGGCGACAATGTCGACTACCGCCGCGTCGAGGTGGTCGGGCCGCGGGTCTCCAGCGAACTGCTCGCCTACGGCATGCTGGGGCTGATGCTCGCGATCTTCTCGATCCTGATCTATCTCTGGTTCCGGTTCGAATGGCAGTTCGCGCTCGGCGCCATGATCGCCAACGTCCACGACATCGTGCTGACGATCGGCTTCATGTCGGTCAGCCAGGTCGATTTCGACCTCACCAGCATCGCGGCGCTCTTGACCATCCTCGGCTATTCGCTGAACGACACCGTGGTGATCTACGACCGGATCCGCGAAATGCTGCGGCGCTACAAGAAAATGCCGATGCCGGAACTGCTGAACGAATCCATCAATTCGACATTGTCGCGCTCGATCATCACCCACGTCACCGTGACGCTGGCCCTGCTCGCGCTGCTGCTGTTCGGCGGCCAGGCGATTCACAGCTTCACCGCGGTGATGATGTTCGGCGTGGTGCTGGTCGGTACCTACACCTCGATCTTCATCGCCGCGCCGATCCTGATCTATCTCGGCGTCGGTGAACACCGCGAGCTGCCGGACAAGGCCAGGCGCTAGCTTCGCCGACAGGAGTGGTTGCCGTGCCGATCTCGCCCGACGCCCCGCATCTTCCGAGGTCGGCGTCGATCGAAGCCTATGGCGGCGGCGGGTTCTATTTCGACGAGATGTCGCATCGCGGCTCGCTGCTGTTCCTGCCGAGCGCGGTATGGAATTGGCCGATCGCAACGCCCGAGCAGATCGACAGAGCCTCGCTGGCGAAGGTGTTCGCTGTGGCGGGTGCGATCGATACGCTGATCGTCGGCACCGGGACCGGCTTGTGGATGCCGCCGCCGGCTTTGCGCGCGGCGTTGCGCCAGGCCGGGATCGTGCTCGACGCGATGCAGACCGGCCCCGCGATCCGCACCTACAACATCATGATCGGCGAGCGGCGGCGGGTGGCCGCGGCGCTGATCGCGGTGCCATGACGTCAAGCCCCGACGCGGCGTTCTGCGCCGAGCTGGTGCGCGCGCATGATTTCGACCGCTACGCGTCGGCGCTGTTCGTCGATGCGGTGAGCCGCCGCGCGCTGCTCGCGCTGTACGCCTTCAACGTCGAGATCGTGCGGGTGCGCGAACTGGTCAGCCAGCCGCTGCCCGGCGAAATCCGGCTGCAATGGTGGAGCGACATGCTCGCCGGCACCTCGCATGGCGGCGTCGAGGGCAATCCGGTCGCCGCCGAACTGCTGCGCGCGGTGCAGATCCATGCGCTGCCGGTGGCGCCGCTGGCGCGGCTGATCGAGGAGCATCATTTCGATCTCTACAACGATCCGATGCCGAGTCTCGCCGCGCTCGAGGCCCATCTCGACGAGAGCTGCGTCGGGCTGCTGACGCTGGCGGCGCGGATCCTCGGCGAACGCTCGGAGACGATCGATCATCTGGCGCGCCACGCCGGCCTTGCCCAGGGCATCACGCAGGTGATCGCGCGGCTGCCGTTCGACAGCGCACGGCGGCAGCTCTACGTGCCGCTCCAACTGCTCGAGGCGCATGGCGGCGGGGTGGAGCAGGCGTTCGCGGGCAAGGAGACGCCGGCGCTGCGCGCCGCGCTCGACGCGTTGATCGCAGAGGCGCGCGAGCACGCGGCGAT
>CAXUBE010000169.1:0-6023 GCA_964249215.1 uncultured Rhodopseudomonas sp.
GGGCCTGGGCGGCGCGGCCGGCCTATCGTCCGCAGCGGCCGGCGATTTAGCCGCAGCCGCGACCGCGGCGGCTGCGATGACGTCTTCGTGGCTCGCGACCGATACCGCCAGTTCCTTGACCAGCAGCCCGAGTTCGCCGATTTCGTCCAAGGCCGACTGCAGACGCTCCTGATTGACCGAATTGGCGGACACGATCTTGCCTTCCACCGCGGCCAGGCGCCGGCCGAATTCGGCGGTCTGGCGCGCGAGATCGGCGGTGCCGCGCGACAAATCGGCGATCTGGCCGCCGACGTCGGTACGGTCGCGCAGCCGCATCGACACGGCATTGTAGAGGATCATGAAAGTCAGCACCGTCAGCGCCACCACGGCGGATTCGGTGACGCTGAAGCCGGCGACCGAATACAGCACGAGGCCGAGCGAGGCCACGACCAGCACCATGCAGATGGCGACGAAGATCGTTGAAATGCGGATCATAGGCGCGCGATATTCCTGCCGACCCGCCCATCATTGGTGATTCGGCGGACGAGCGCACTGCTTTCGTCCGCCGGCTCCCGCGTCAGGCGACGGCGCGGATCACCTTGGCGACCTTCTCGACGATCTCGCCGACCTGGTCCTCGCTGACGATCAGCGGCGGCGTCAGCGCCAGCGTATCGCCCGCGACCCGCAGCATCAGATCGTTGTCGTGGAAGGCGCTGCCAAGCGCATTGAAGCCGCGCTGGCCGGGCACGTTGCCGCTCGGCGAGAGATCGATGCCGGCGGTGAGGCCCACGGTGCGGATGTCGACGACGTTGGGCTCGCCCTTCAACGTCATCACCGCGTCGGCGAACATCGGCTCCAGCTTAAGCGCGCGCTCGAACAGCTTTTCGTCGCGGTAGATGTCGAGCGTCGCGAGGCCGGCCGCGCAGGCCAAGGGATGCGCCGAATATGTATAGCCGTGAAACAGCTCCACCGCGAAATCGGGACCGGTCATGAACGCGTCGTGGATGGCGTCGCTGACCAGCACGCCGCCCATCGGCACCGCGCCGTTGGTGACGCCCTTGGCGAAGGTCAGCATGTCCGGCACCACGCCGTAGCGCTCGGCCGCGAACGCATGGCCGAGCCTGCCGTAGCCGGTGATGACCTCGTCGAAGATCAGCAGGATGCCGTGCTTTTTGGTGATCTCGCGCAGCCGCTGCAGATAGCCCTTCGGCGGCGGCAGCACGCCGGTGGAGCCCGCCATCGGCTCGACGATCACGGCGGCGATGGTCGCGGCGCCGTGCAGCGTCACCAGCCGCTCGAGCTCGTCGGCGAAATGCGCGCCGTAGTCCGGCTCGCCCTTGCTGTAGGCCTGCTTCTCGCGGTCGTAGGTCGAGGGCAGATGATCGACGCCGCTCAGCAACGTTCCGAACATCTTGCGGTTGTTGCCGATGCCGCCGACCGCGGTGCCGCCGAAGCCGACGCCGTGATAGCCGCGCTCGCGGCCGATCAGCCGGTTGCGCTGGCCGTCGCCGCGGATCAGGTGCCATGCCAGCGCGATCTTCAGCGCGGTATCGGCGGCCTCCGAGCCGGAATTGCAGAAGAACACGTGGTCGAGCCCGGCCGGCGCCAGATCGACGATGCGGCTGGCGAGTTCGAACGCCTGCGGATGCGCGAACTGGAACGGCGGCGCGAAATCGAGCGCCGCGGCCTGCCGGGCGATGGCCTGCGCGATCGGCTCGCGGCCGTGCCCGGCGTTGGAGCACCACATGCCGGCGGCGGCGTCGATGATGCTGCGGCCGTCGGTGGTGAAATAATGCATGTCCTTGGCGCCGGCGAGCATCTTCGGCGCGCGCTTGAAGGCGCGGTTCGCGGTGAACGGCATCCAGAACGCGTCGAGATCGTTCGGCACGGTAACGGTGGAAGCGTGCGCGCTTTTGTCGAGCATCATGGCCTCTTGCGGTGTGCGGGATCGGATTTGCCGCGCAGGCTATCAGTTTCGCAGCCGGCCGGAAACCGCGATATCTGGGCCTTATAAATGCCGAAACGGGCGCCTTGAAGGCGGACATGCGCTTGGCAAGCCGGAAGCATCAAGCCTTGCTGGCACCTGGCTGCGCTGGTACGACGCGCGCCATGGCCGACCGAGTGAAAAAACCGCAGAAATTGAGAGCCCGGCTGCCGCGCGGGCTCGCCGATCGCGGCGCCGCGGAGATCGCCGCGACGCGGGCGATGGCGGAGAACATCCGCGCGGTCTACGAACTGTACGGCTTCGAACCGGTGGAGACACCGGCGTTCGAATACACCGACGCGCTCGGCAAGTTCCTGCCGGATCAGGACCGGCCCAATGAGGGCGTGTTCTCGTTTCAGGACGACGACGAGCAGTGGATCTCGCTGCGTTACGATTTGACCGCGCCCTTGGCGCGCTACGTCGCGGAAAACTGGGATGCGCTGCCCAAGCCGTATCGCAGCTACCGCGCCGGCTACGTCTACCGCAACGAGAAGCCCGGCCCCGGCCGCTTCCGCCAGTTCATGCAGTTCGACGCCGACACCGTTGGCTCGGCGTCGCCGGCCGCCGACGCCGAGATGTGCATGATGGCGGCGGACACGATGGAGGCGCTGGGATTTCAGCGCGGGCAGTATGTGGTGAAGGTGAACAACCGCAAGGTGCTCGATGGCCGGATGAATAGTCTCGGCATCACTGACGCGGGACAGAAACTAACTAGCCTTCGTGCTATCGATAAGCTCGACAAATTTTCTTTCGACGAAGTCCGCAAATTGCTTGGGAGCGGTCGGTGGGATGGCGGAGAAGATGGCAAAGGCGATTTTACTAAGGGTGCTAAACTAAGCGATGAGCAGATCGACGGATTGCTTGGATTATTTGGGCCAGGCGGATTAGCCGGAGACGTGATGGGTGGAGTGTCCATTGTTGGTCCGCTAGCCGATATGGGCAAACAAGCCAACGGCGAGAAAACTGAAGACGAAGGATTGAGCGAACTCAGCCAAATTCAGAATCTCGTCCGCGCGTCTGGATACACAGCGGCGCAAATTACTATCGACAAGTCCGTCGTCCGCGGGCTCGAATACTACACCGGCGCGGTGTTCGAGGTCGAACTTCTGCTCGATGCGACCGACGACAAAGGCCGCCCCGTGCGGTTCGGCTCGGTCGGCGGCGGCGGGCGCTACGACGGCCTCGTGTCGCGCTTCCGCGGCGAGCCGGTGCCGGCGACCGGCTTCTCGATCGGCGTCTCGCGGCTGCAGGCCGCGCTCGGCCTCATCGACAGGGACAAGCCGAAACCGGCCGCGTTCGGTCCCGTGGTGGTCACGGTGTTCGGCGGCGATATCGCCGACTATCAGAAGATGGTCGCGACGCTGCGCAATGCCGGCATTCGCGCCGAACTTTATCTCGGCAATCCCAAGCACAGCCTCGGCCAGCAGGTGAAATATGCCGACAGGCGCAATTCGCCCTGCGTCGTCACGCAAGGCTCGGATGAAAAAGCTGCCGGCACGGTTCAAATCAATGATCTCGTCCTGGGTGCGAACCTGACCGCGATCGCCGATCGCGAGGAATATTTGCGCCGTAAGGCTCTCTCGCTGGAGACGGTGCCGCTGGACAAGTTGGTTGAAAGCGTGCGTGCCGTGCTCGCGAAGCATGGCGTGAGTTGGAGTTGAATCACTGACGACGTCATCCCCGCCAAACGCGCGCTTGCGCATGCGAGCGGGGAATCAGTATTTCATGACGTTTGTGATTTACATACGGGTCGCGGCATACTGGGCCACCCGCTTTCGCGGGTGGTGACGGCGGTACAGGTTGATACGCCGTGCAACGACACAATGGGAGAGACACCGATGCCCGAGATCACCATCAACATGGCCGCCGGCCGCACCGACGAACAGAAGGCCGGCATGATGCGCGACGTCACCCAGGCGCTGGTCACACATCTCGGCGTCGATGCCGACGCCGTCGTGATCCAGATCAACGAGGCGCCGCTGACCAACAAGATGAAGGGCGGCAAGACCTTCGTCGAGCGCAAGGCGATGCAGGCCAAAACAATGCAGGCCAAGCCGATGCAGGCGAAGGCCTAGCCTGGTGGACGCGCGCGATTTCATCCGCGTCGGAATGGCGGCGGAGCGGCTGCTCACGGTAACGCATCAATTGACCGTGCAGCACTTCGTGCCGTCGATGCCGGCGGTGTTCGGCACGCCGCTGATGATCATGGAGATGGAGATCACCTCGGGCGATGCGATCACCGCCGTGCTGCCGGACGGCTGGGTCACCGTCGGCACCGAGGTCGATATCCGCCACCTCGCGCCGAGTTTCGTGGACCAGGTGGTGCGCACCACCGCGCGGGTCACCGCGGTGGAGCGCCGCGTGATCCGCTTCGAGGTCGAGGCGTTCGAGGGTGCCCGCAAGATCGGCGACGGCCGCCACGCGCGCGGACTGGTCGATGTGCGGCTGTTCGGCCGCAGGTTCACTTGAGGACGGCCCGTAAAATTGGATCCCGGTTGTCCGAAACCGGCACGCCGCAATAAAACGCTACCGGCCCTCGCGGATCCAGGTCGCGGCGAACGCGCCGATCAGCAGAAGCAATCCGATCAGCCCGGCGAACACCGGCAGCACCCCGACGCCGCGCACCACGCTGGCGTCGCGCATCCGCACCCCGAGCCAGCCGTCGCCGTGGAACACCGTCGCGGCCTGCACCGGCACGATGCGCGGCAATTCGACATTGCCTCCGTCCACCACGCGGCGGGCGTCGCCGCCGGTGGCCTGCGTCAGCGGCTTCAGCGCCTCGAGCGTCGACGTCACCTCGGAGAACTCGCGCGGGTTGACCGGGCCGACATTGATCAGCGCCTTCAGCGTGCCGTCGGTGGCCTGCCACAGGCCGAGTTCGTCGGCCGGGGTGATGGCGCGCCACGAGCCGGGATCGGTCGCCGCCAGCGTCAATTGCCGCGTGGTGCCGGAAGGCGAGGTCACGGTCACCGGCGTCACCGCGTCCGCCATGGTCTGGCGCGTCACCTGCAGGTCCTTGCCCTGAGCAGAGAGCCGCAGCGCTTCCTCGTCGAGATCAGGCTGCTTCATCAGCCAATGCGACATCCGCCGCAGCAGATCGAGATGCGGGCCGCCGCCCTCGTAGCCGCGCGCCCACAGCCAGATGTGATCCGACAGCAGCAGCGCGACGCGGCCCTCGCCGGAGCGCGACAATAGCAGCAGCGGCTTGCCGTCGGCGCCGGTCATCACCGGCGCGATGGTGGTGTTGCGGGTATCGACGGTGCGGAAGAACCGGCTCCAATGCGGCGGCTCGCTGGCCGAGCCTTCGAGGCCGCGGGTGACCGGATGGCGTTTGCCGGCGTCGCTGAGATGCGCGTAAAACGGCTTCTCGCTGACCCCGACCGGCTCGGCCGGCAGCACCGAATCCAGCGGCGTGCGCCAGATGCTGGTGGTCGAGGCGTAGTCCGGTCCGGCAGATACCAGCACGGCGCCGCCGTTGCGGACATAGCGCGCGATGTTGTCGAAATAGGCGACCGGCAAAACGCCCTGGCGGGCGTAGCGGTCGAAGATGATCAACTGGAACTCGTTGATCTTCTGCTGAAACAATTCGCGGGTGGGAAACGCGATCAGCGACAACTCGTTGATCGGCGTGCCGTCCTGTTTTTCCGGCGGCCGCAGGATGGTGAAATGCACGAGGTCGACGCTGGCGTCGGATTTCAGCAGGTTGCGCCAGGTTCGTTCGCCGGAATGCGGTTCGCCCGACACCAGCAGCACGCGCAGTTTGTCGCGCACGCCGTCGATCGCCACCACCGCGCGGTTGTTGACCAGCGTCAGTTCGTTCTCGATCGGCGACGCCTCGATCTCGACGATGTTCGGCCCGGCGTGCTTGATCTCGATGTCGACATTGACGGTCTGGCCGCTCAGCACCGTACGCTCGTTGATGACGTCGCCGTCGCGGCGCACGACGACGCGTGCACGTTCGCCGGCGATGCCCTGGTCGTCGAGCCGATAGGTCACGGTCTGGGTCTGGCCGACGATGCCGAAACGCGGCGCGGCGGAGATCGCGATGCGGCGGTCGCGC
>CAXUBE010000170.1:0-6011 GCA_964249215.1 uncultured Rhodopseudomonas sp.
GGGCGTGCTCGGCCACGCCGCGGTCGGCGGCCATGGCCGGCGCATCGCGGTGCTCGGCGACATGCTGGAGCTCGGTCCGGCCGGCGCCGACCTCCATCGCGGCCTCAGCGACGCGGTGAAGGCCAACGGCGTCGACGCGGTGTTTTGCTGCGGAGCGCTGATGCGCCATCTCTGGGACGCCCTTTCCCCGGGAAAAAAGGGCGGCTATGCAGACGACGCGGCTGCGCTCGAATCGCAGGTGGTCGGGGCGATCCGCGCCGGCGACGTCGTCATGGTCAAGGGCTCGCTCGGCTCGCGGATGAAAACCATCGTCACCGCGCTGGAACAGCGCTTCCCCGGCAGCGCCGCGCGCGATGACGTCGCGGTATGAGGCGGCTTGAATGCTGTATTGGCTGATCGACCTGTCGGGCACCATCCCGGTGTTCAACGTGTTCCGCTACATCACCTTCCGCACCGGCGGCGCGATGGTGACCGGCGCGCTGTTCGTGTTTCTGTTCGGCCCCTGGATCATCGACAATCTCCGGCTGCGGCAGGGCAAGGGCCAGCCGATCCGCAGCGACGGGCCGCAATCGCACCTCGTCACCAAGATCGGCACCCCGACGATGGGCGGGCTGATGATCCTGTCGGGCCTCGTGGTGTCGACCCTGCTATGGGCCAATCCGCGCAACCCCTATGTCTGGATCGTGCTGGCGGTGACGCTCGGCTTCGGCTTCGTCGGCTTTTACGACGACTACCTGAAGGTCACCAAGCAGACCCATAACGGATTCTCCGGCCGCACGCGGCTTGCGGTCGAGACGCTGATCGCGGCGGCGGCGTGCTTCGCCTTTGTCCGGCTCGGGCGCGATCCGCTGTCGAGCTCGCTGGTGATCCCCTTCCTCAAGGACGTGGTGCTGAATTTCGGCTGGCTGTTCGTGATCTTCGGCGGCTTCATCGTGGTCGGCGCCGGCAACGCCGTCAATCTCACCGACGGGCTCGACGGCCTCGCCATCGTGCCGGTGATGATCGCGGCCGCGAGCTTCGGGATGATCTCCTATCTCGCCGGCAATGCGGTGTTCGCCGATTACCTGCAGATCAACTACGTCGCCGGCACCGGCGAACTCGCGGTGCTGTGCGGCGCGGTGCTGGGCGCGGGGCTCGGCTTTCTGTGGTTCAACGCGCCGCCGGCCTCGATCTTCATGGGCGATACCGGCTCGCTGGCGCTGGGCGGCATGCTGGGCTCGGTCGCGGTCGCGGTGAAGCACGAGATCGTGCTGGCGGTGATCGGCGGGCTGTTCGTGCTCGAAGCGGTCTCGGTGATCGTGCAGGTCGCCTCGTTCAAGCTCACCGGCAAGCGCGTCTTCCGGATGGCGCCGATCCACCATCACTTCGAGCAGAAGGGATGGACCGAGCCGCAGATCGTGATCCGGTTCTGGATCATCTCGGTGATGCTGGCGCTCGCCGGTCTCTCGACGCTGAAGTTGCGGTGATGGCGCGCGACCTGTCCGCGCGAAAATTAAGGCAGGCAGATACGCTAATAGCATTTTTGCAACCTTGACACGCGTGCCAAGTATCAACTAATGGTTGAGATGATATTTTATCTCAACTAACTTTTGCCGCGCCGACCCATTCCTCCCGCTGATATAGAATCAAAGGAAATTTGACGATGGCATTCGAATTAAAAGACAAAATTGCGCCGGTCGATCCGCTCGTCAGGCCCGTATTGCAGTCGACCTTCGCATTGGTCAATCCGTTGGGCCCGCTGGCCGACCTTCCGGGCAAATGGGTCGGGAAGGGCTTCAACCAGATCTGGCGGCCGTTTCATGGCGCGTCTGACCGCTTCCTGGAATTGAACCTCACCGAGGAAACCCTGGAATTCTCGGAAAGCATCGGCAACATCCCCAACCGCGGCTTCCTGCAGGCGGATATCGACCTCGCAGGGGTTCACTATTTGCAGCAGGTCAAGGACGTCAAAGCCGGAGTCGGTATCCATATCGAGCCGGGCCTTTGGGTGACGATTCCGGTCACGACCAATCCATCCGTGCCAACGACTGTCGCGCGCATGGCGTCCATTCCCCACGGGACCACGGTGAATGCCCAAGGGACGGCCACGACGGTCGCCGGCGGCCCCCATATCGACCCGGTCAGCATCCGGCCATTCCCGATCGGCGGTGCGCTGCCCGCCAATACGGCTGTCGCGTTCCCGCCCTTCAATGAAGCCAACCTGTCGATCCCGACGACGTTCCGGCTGCCAAATCCCATCCCTCCGGACATCACGCAGGCGATGGTCAATAATCCGAACTCCGTGCTGACGGCGGCGATCGCCGGCCAGACGATCACGCAAACCACCGTGCTCATCATCAATACCAAGGTGCCCTCGGTCCCGCCGCCGCCGACCGCGCCGAACGCCGGCGGCGGCACCGACAACATCGCGTTCCTTCACGGCGGTCCCGCGGGCCCGAATGCCGATGCGGCACAAATGACGGCGATCTTCTGGATCGAAAAGGTCGCCGCAGGTCCGCACGGACCGGCGTTTCTGCAGCTTCAGTATACGCAGACGGTCATGCTGAACTTCAACGGTTTGAGCTGGCCTCACGTGTCCGCGGCAACGCTGCGCAAGCAGTAGTGAGCTGATTGACGTGGTTGCGCGGATGATCTTTCCGGAACACCGGTAACCCGCTTTTCCGGGTCATGCTCTTATCTGCCGAATATCGATAAAGGAGGCCATGAAAAGCTGCCTCCTGCGTCGAATCCGTGTAACTTCGCCGGACGATGCCGCGTCGGATGAGCGGGCGTGATCGCACGCCTTCGCTTTGCCAAGGCACCTCGCCCTCAAGGGGCGAGGGACAGAAAGAAAGTTCGCGAAGCTTTCCCATGATCCCCGTCACTTCGTTCGCCGGAAAGACCGTGGCGGTGTTTGGCCTCGGCGGCTCTGGGCTGGCGAGTTGTCACGCGCTGCGGGCCGGCGGCGCCGAGGTCATCGCGTGCGACGACAGCATCGACGGGATGGTGGACGCGGTGCGCGCCAATTTCATCACCGCCGACCTGCGCAAGGTCGCCTGGGGCAATTTCGCGGCCTTGGTGCTGACGCCCGGCGTGCCGCTGACGCATCCGGCGCCGCATTGGAGCGTGCGCGCCGCGCGCGAGGCCGGCGTCGAGGTGATCGGCGACATCGAACTGTTCTGCCGCGAGCGGCGGCTGCGAGCGCCCAGCGCGCCGTTCGTCGCCATCACCGGCACCAACGGCAAATCCACGACCACCACGCTGATCGCGCATATGCTGCGCGAGGCCGGCCACGACGTGCAGGTCGGCGGCAATATCGGCACCGCGATCCTGTCGCTGGAGCCGCCGACGCCGAAACGCGTGTTCGTGATCGAATGCTCGTCGTACCAGATCGATCTGGCGCCCAGCCTCGATCCGTCGGTGGGCGTCCTGCTCAACCTCACTCCCGATCATCTGGATCGCCACGGCACCATGGCAAACTACGCGGCGGTCAAGCAGCGGCTGGTCGACGGCGCGGCCGATGCGGTGATCGGCGTCGACGACGATGACTGCCGCGCCATCGCGTTACGGCGCGCGCGAGCACCAGGGACGACGCTTGCGATCTCGGCCGCCGGGCAGCCGCCCGCGGATGTCAGGCCCGCGCTGTACGGCGACGGCACCCGGCTGCTGTTCGCCGCGGATACGGCATCGCCGTCGCCGGTCGGCGATATCGCCGGGATCGGCAGCCTGCGCGGCGCGCATAACGTGCAGAACGCGCTGGCGGCGCTCGCGGTCGGCATGCTGGTCGATCCCGACCTGCCGCGGCAAAGCCATGCCGCGCATTTCCGCAGCTTTCCGGGCCTCGCGCATCGCATGGAGCAGGTCGGCCGGCAAGTGAACGGGGGAGGCGCGACGCTGTTCGTCAACGATTCGAAAGGCACCAACGCCGATGCCGCCGCCAAGGCGCTGGGGTCGTTCGACGATATCTTCTGGATCGCCGGCGGCAAGCCGAAGGCCGGCGGCATCGAAAGCCTTGCGGAATTCTTCCCGCGGATCCGCAAGGCCTATCTGATCGGCGAGGCGGCGGAAGGCTTCGCCGCGACGCTGGAGGGCAAGGTGGACTACGAGATCAGCGGCACGCTCGACGTCGCCGTGGCGCAGGCGTCGGCGGACGCGGCCCGCTCAGGTCTGGCCGAGCCGGTGGTGCTGCTGTCGCCGGCCTGCGCGTCGTTCGATCAGTACCGCAATTTCGAAATCCGCGGCGACAGGTTTCGCGCGTTAGTGATGGCGCTGGATGGAATGGCGTTGGTGTAGGTCGAACCACGCACGGCCGTGATCGCCCGGCAAGGGCGCCCGTCGCGCCCGCCGCTCCGACTGTCACCACCCGCGAAGGCGGGTGGACCAGCAACACCGGCTTCACCGAGCTGCGCTGCTTGCGCCTACTGGATCCCGGCGCTGCGCGCGCCTGCGGCGCGCTCGGCGGGGATGACGGTGGGAGTGTTTGCAAGTTTTCATAACCCGTTAACCCTCTGGCAACCACGATGGGCGACCAATAGGCAAACCCCGTCGCAGGATCGCCGATGATCTCCCGTGAAAAGCGCACGCCATTCTCCGAATGGTGGTGGACCGTGGACCGCGTCCTGCTCGCGGCGATCGGCACGCTGATGCTGGGGGGCATCATCCTGTCGCTGGCGGCATCGCCGCCGGTCGCGGCGCGGATCGGGCTCGACCCGTTTCATTTCTTCAACCGCCACGTGCTGTTTCTGCTGCCGTCCTTTGTCGTGCTGGTCGGCGTCTCGTTCCTGTCGCCGAAGCAGATCCGCCGCAGCGCGCTGATCGTGTTCGCCGTCAGCGTGGTGCTGATCGTGGCGACGCTCCTGATCGGACCCGAGGTGAAAGGCTCGCGGCGCTGGATCACGCTGCTCGGCGTCAACATCCAGGCCTCGGAATCCGCCAAGCCGGCATTCGTCGTGCTGGCGGCATGGCTGTTCGCGGAATCCGCACGGCGTCCCGAAATGCCGGCGACCTCGATGGCGCTGGCGCTGCTCTTGACGCTGGTGTCGCTGCTGGTGATGGAGCCCGATTTCGGCCAGACCATGCTGATCCTGATGGTGTGGGGCTCGCTGTTCTTCATCGCCGGGATGCGCATCATCTGGGTGTTCGGCCTGGCGGGGGTCGCGTCCGCCGGCCTGTTCGGCGCGTATCTTTTGGTCCCGCACGTCGCCGGCCGCATCAAGCGCTTCCTGAATCCGGCGTCGGGCGACACGTTCCAGGTCGACACCGCGATGGAGGCGTTCGGCAATGGCGGCTGGTTCGGGCTCGGGCCGGGCGAGGGCATCGCCAAGCGCAGCCTGCCGGACAGCCACACCGATTTCGTGTTCGCGGTCGCCGCCGAAGAATTCGGCATCGTCCTGTGCCTGGCGCTGCTGGCGCTGTTCGCCTTCATCGTGATCCGCACGCTGTCGCGCGCTTACGCCAATGACGACATGTTCTCCCGCTTTGCGGCGTCGGGGCTGGCGATCCTGTTCGGCATCCAGGCCGCGATCAACATGTCGGTCAATCTGCAACTGATTCCCGCCAAGGGCATGACGCTGCCGTTCATCTCCTACGGCGGATCGTCGATGATCTCGCTGGCCTACGGCGTCGGCATGATGCTGGCGCTGACGCGGCTGCGCCCGCGCACCGAGCTGCGCTCGATCGGCGACGCCGGCGCGGCGCACGGTTACGCCTGACGCGATGAGCGCGGCGCCCCTCATCCTTCTCGCGGCGGGCGGCACCGGCGGGCATCTGTTTCCGGCCGAAGCGCTTGCCGTCGAACTGATGAAGCGCGGCATGCGGGTGCGGCTCGTCACCGATTCGCGCGCGCTGCGCTACAGCGGGCTGTTCTCCAGCGACATGATCGACGTGGTGCCGAGCGAGACGGTGCGCGCCCGCACCCCGTGGTCGCTGGCGCGCACCGGCATCTTGCTCGGCGCGGGCACCGGCATCGCGCTCAATCTGATGCGCCGGCTGAAGCCCGCCGCGGTGGTCGGTTTCAGCGGTTATCCGACGCT
>CAXUBE010000171.1:0-6009 GCA_964249215.1 uncultured Rhodopseudomonas sp.
GCTCCGGACTGATCGGCGGCGACAAGCTCGCCGCGCAGTTGGAACGCACGCTCGGGCATATCCAGATCCAGGACCTGCCGGCCAAATTCGCCAGCGTCGCGACCGAAGTGCGCACCGGGCACGAAATCTGGCTCACGCAGGGCCGCATCGTCGATGCGATGCGCGCGTCCTATGCGCTGCCCGGCATCTTTGCGCCGGTGCTGATCGGCGACCGCTGGCTGGTCGACGGCGCGCTGGTCAATCCGGTGCCGGTGTCGGCGGCGCGGGCGCTCGGCGCCGAGATCGTGATCGCCGCCAATGTCAGCAGCGAGGTGTTCGGCCACGGCGCCACGATCTTTTCGCACGGCACGCCGGTTGAGGAGATCGCGACGCCACTCGAGGCGCCGGCGCGCAGGCGCGGCTTCGGCCGGTTTTTCTCGGCGGACCGAATCGTGAAGAACGAATTGCTGGGCGGCAAGGATCGCCCGGGCATCTCCACCGTGATGGTCGACGCCTTCAACATCATGCAGGACCGCATCACCCGCGCGCGGCTGGCGGGCGACCCGCCGGACCTGTTGATTTCGCCGCGGGTCGGCAAGATCGGCTGGTTCGATTTTCATCGCGCCGACGAGATCATCGCGCACGGCGCCCGCGCCGCCGAGCGCGCGATCGAGACCATCCGGGAAGCGATCGACGTCGTGGCCCCCGGCGCGATCGAGAGCGGCGATGCCGGCGCGCCGGCTCCGGCGCGTCAGGCGGACTTGATGTAGTCCTGCAGCGCCTGCTGCTCGTGCTCGAATTCGCTGACCCGCGATTTGACGATATCGCCGATCGAGATCAGCCCGACCAGCCGTTCGCCTTCGAGCACCGGCATGTGACGAAACTTGCCGGCGGTCATTTTTTCCATGATTTCGGCGACGCTGTCGTTCTGCCGGCAGCCCACCACCTTGCGCGTCATCACCGTGTGGACCGGCTCGTCGAGCGCGCCGGCGCCGCGTTCGCCGAGCACGCGCACCACGTCGCGCTCCGACAG
This sequence comes from uncultured Rhodopseudomonas sp., assembly GCA_964249215.1. Classification (GTDB taxonomy): domain Bacteria; phylum Pseudomonadota; class Alphaproteobacteria; order Rhizobiales; family Xanthobacteraceae; genus CAXUBE01. The sequence goes on from CAXUBE010000171.1 coordinate 1,013, forward strand.
GATGCCTTCGATGCGCTGCCGGCTCATCACCAGCACCGCGCCGATCCGCTTTTCCGACAGGATTTTCACCGCGACGGCAAGCTTGTCGTCCGGCGCGACGCCGATGATCTGATGGCCCTTGGATTGCAAAATCGCACGCACTGTCATTGTCGCCTCCCGATGGTTATCGCGCGCTGCACGCGCGCCGTTTTTGTCGAGCAACAAATAGCAGATTGGACCGTGATGATGGAGGAAATCGGCGGGGCCCGCAAGCCGATCGGCGATCCGCGTCGCGGGCTCGGGGCTGTTACTGCGCCGCATCCTCGGAAGCCGAACCGTCATCCGAGGCGGCGTCGCGCCCGCGCACCGGATCGAACAGCGCGAACAGCAGCAGCCCGGCGAAAAAGCCGCCGATATGCGCCTGCCATGCGACGCTGGCGCCATCGGCGCCGACCGCGATCGATCCGATTCCGAACACGATGTTGATGCCGAACCACACCGCGAGGAAACCCAGCACGCGCGGATTGCGCAACGCGCGCGACAGCGACAGCGCCGGCACCTGAGCGGCGGCGTCGGCATCCGCGCCGCGCCGGAACGACAGGAAGCTGCCGCGCGCAAACGCAACCCGGATCGCAGCGGCCATCGCGCCCGACACCGAGGCGGACGCGCCGATCATCGGCGCCACGCCATGCTCGTGGGTGAGGAGATGCGCCAGCGCGCCGGCGATCGCGGTCACCGACATGAACGCAAAGAAACGCACGGCGCCGAAGCGGCGCGCCACCGCGCTGCCGAACGGCAGCAGCCAGAGCACGTTGAAGACGATATGGCTGAGATTGGCGTGCAGAAGGGAATAGGTGACGAAGGTCCAGACCTTGGCACCCGAGCCGCCGGGGAACGGCATCGCCAGCAGCGTCGAATCGTAGCGCTTCGGAATGAAGCCGAACACCTCGATGGTCCAGTATTCAAGGTCCGGCGGCAGCAATTCGCGCAGATGGATGACCGCGAGCAGCGCCACATAGGCGGTCAGCGCGCCCGGCAGGGTCAGGATCGGTTCGCGCGGGGGCGGCAACAGCGGCGGCTCGGGCTGCGGCGGCAGATACGGGGAATCCAATGACCAACAACCTGATACGAGCGGCTCACGCGAGCGATCCGACCCAATAAGCGGCTTTGCCGACGCCGCGCAAGGCAGGCGGGAGCGATACCCTCACGGCCAGCACGGCGGCGGCCGAACGCAAGAAAGGGAGGACGCTGAGAACGTCCTCCCTGGGTGGTCCTCCGGGTCGCCAGGCGCGGAAACGTCCCCACCCCTCCCCGCGCGACATCCGGACGTTCGATCAGCCGACTTGCATTGGATGCGCCGGTACCTTCGACAAAACCGGTACCCCGTCTGGAAGGACGCTTAGCAGGACTACGGGTTAATCCAAACGTCATGCTTAATTTAACGTTAACGCCAGCATGGCCGATCCGTTACCGGTTTCGGCATGGACGCTGCAAGACCCCTGCTGCACAACACGCGCAAGATAATTGGCGCGCGAATGCGGGACAAACCTGTCCCGCGACGCACGCGACGCGACGCGCCGGGGACCGAATGAAACATCCGTCAAATCAGGCATTCTACGCCTATTGGGACGACAGGCGCGGGGGCGCGGCGGCGCCGGATCGCAGCGACATCGAGCCCGGCGCGGTGCGCGAATTGCTGGGCGATATCTTCGTGCTGTCAAGCGATCCGGCGGCCGGATGTCCGTTCCGGGTGGCAGGAACGCGGCTGTGCGCGCTGCTCGATCGCGACCTCAAGGGCGAAAGCTTCACGGCGCTGTTCGGCGCCGCGAGCAGGCCGGCCATCGAGGACATCCTCGGCATCGTCAGCGGGGAGACGCTCGCCGTGGTGGCCGGCGTCAGCGCGCCGACATGGCACGGCGCGCGCGTGCACCTCGAATTGCTGCTGCTGCCGTTTCAACCCCGCGCCCATGCGCCGCTCAGTCTCACCGGAGCGCTGGCGCCGCTCGACGGCGACGGAGCCCCCGTCGCGAGCGATCTTGCGCTGACGTCCTGGCGCACCATGGGCGAGCCGCCGCGGCGGTTCGCGCCGCGCGCGCTGCGCAAATGGCAGGTCGTGCGCGGGCTGATGGTCTATGAGGGGCTGCGCTGAGGCACCGTCTTCTCGCGCGAACGCGGCAGACGACGCACCGGCAGACGCACGCGAAGATATCGCGCTCGCACGCGATAGGCCGGCGCGCAGATCCGCGATCGGATACGCAGATCGATTGGTGACCCCGGCGTCAGGAATGCACGCGGTCCGGCGGTTGTTCGTCGGCGACGTGATCCGCGGCATGATAATGATGGTGTTCGTAACACCCGCACGCGCGCTCCCGCAGACCATCGACGCAGACGATCTCCAGTTGTCCGCGGCTGTAGCGAATGAGACCCGCGGTCTGCAACTCGATCGCGATCAGCGAGACGCTGTTGCGTTGAACGCCCAGCATCTGCGCGATGATGTCCTGGGTCAGCGGCAGTTTGTCGCCCGACGCCAGATCGCGCACCATCAGCAACCGTCGACACAGGCGCTGTTCGATACTGTGCGCGGCATTGCAGGCCGCGGTACGCTCCGCCTGCACGATATGCAGCCATTGCCGTTCCATCAACGCCGCCCGCAACGCCGCGCTGTTTTCCAGCGCCGCGAGGAAATGCGGCACGTCGATGATCGACGCGTTGCCCGGATAACGCACGATGCCCGAGGTCGGCGATACACTGGCGTAGATCGAGGCCGAGCCGCCGAACACGCAGTCGCGGCCGATCAGCGCCACCTCGATGCTTTCGCCGCCGTCGAGCAGCACCAGCTTCGAAATGACTCCGCTGTGCGGAAAATAGACCTGGCGCAACGGCGCGCCGGTTTCAATGAGTCGTTCTCCGAGGTTGAGCGGCACGGCGCGTAATTGCGGCCGCAACAATTCGAAGTCGGCTTCCGGGAGAGCCGCCAGAAATCCGTTCGGCGACTGCCGAAACGAGCCCATCGCTGTCGTCCTCGATCGAATTGGCTGTCCGCCCCGCGTGGCGATCAGTCGCAGTCAGAATGAGAACATGAAATGGGAAAAGCAACTAATAAGAGTAACGTGACGCGTATTCCCGAATACGTGCAGACAACGCATCGCGAGCGCAAGGCACGCTGTGCTGCGTGATGACGAATCAACACGATGCGTGCATTCGCAACGACCCGGACGCAGGGTGCGCGCCAGCGGATCACGACGCCGCGCCATCCCGGCGTCGATGTAATGATCGTGGCGGCGTCGTGCCAGGTGAGCGGCGGCGCCTCGGCTCGCTCTTTCGCGGCAGGTCGTTTGCAGCAAAGCGCGAAGGCTAACTCCCCGTTAACCTTGTCCGCCGTAGGGTCGACGAGCGGCAGCAGGTCCACCGGCGGAAGCGATGGCGGTTCACAAATATTCAATTGCTCCGGTTGCGGAGGAGCGGAGACGCTTTCAACGGGTCAAGGTTCATCTGCTCGGCCGCTACATGCTGCCCGATCGCCGTGAATTTCCTTGCCAGATCGTCAATATGTCGCCGGGCGGCCTGGCCATGCTGGCGCCTGGCATCGGCAACGTCGGCGACCGCGTGGTGGCCTATCTCGATCATATCGGCCGGGTCGAGGGCAAGATCACCAGGATCATCGACAACGGCTTTGCGATGAATGTCGGCGCCACGCCCCGCAAGCGCGACAAGCTCGCCGCGCAACTGACCTGGCTCGCCAATCGCGACATTCTCAACCTTCCGGAAGACCGCCGCCACGATCGTATCGTCCCGCGCAATCCGATTTCGGTGCTGCTGCTCGAGGACGGCACCAAGATGAGCTGCCGCATCATCGACATGTCGCGCTCGGGCGCAGCCATCGCCGCGGAGCGCCGTCCGCCGATGAAGTCGTTGGTGTCGCTCGGCCAGGTACAGGCGCGCGTGGTGCGGCATCTCGAGGACGGCTTTGCGCTCGAATTCCTACACGAGCAGCTCGCCGAGACGCTGGAAGACAGCGTTACCGCACGGTAAAGCGGTTTCAGCCGCGAAGCCCGTCAATTCCGACATCTGGCGCGCCATCCGGCGCCGCATCGCGACTTGCGGCCACCGCGTGCTCGCGACGATTAACCTAACCGCGATAGGGCTGTGGCCTGTTCCTGCTGCGGCGCAGGCGGTTCCAGATCGCATCGGCATATTCGAAAAAACCAAACCGCAACAATTTGAAGCAAATTCGATTCAAGTATAAATCGACACTGTGTGTAGTTTTACTTGTATTCGCGTCAAATGTACTTGATCAACTTCGCTGATCGGCAAATCCTTTGTGCAAAACATGGTCCCAACAAGAAACGGGGGCCACAATGTTTTCCAACAGGGGATTGCGTACGGACATGGCTATCGCGGCGACGATGTTTACGTTGGCGACCCAGGCGGCCGCGGCCGAGCGCGCGGTTTACGCCGGCGTTGGCGACAGCACCCGCGCGCCGATCGGCTGGATCGAATTCTGCGCGGAGAATCCGGCGGACTGCAAAAGCGGATCGACGCAGCCGCGCGATATCGTGCTGACGCAGACCGCGTGGAAGGATCTGCTGCGGATCAATCGCTGGGTCAACGAGACCGTGAAGCCGCTGACCGACATGGACCATTGGGGCGTGATCGAGAAGTGGTCGCTGCCGACCGACGGCTACGGCGATTGCGAGGACTACGTGCTGCTCAAGCGCAAGATGCTGATGGATGCCGGGTGGCCGCGCGAGGCGCTGCTGATCACGGTGGTCCGCGACAAGAAAGGCGAAGGCCACGCGGTGCTCACGGTGAAGACCGACAAGGGCGAGTTCGTGCTCGACAACCAGAACGAGGACGTCGTGGCCTGGACCGAGACCGGCTACCGGTTCGTCAAGCGGCAGTCGCAGGGCAACCCGAACGAATGGGTATCGTTGGGCGATTCCCGCCCGGCGGGCGCCACCGCCAGCGCGCAGCAGCGCTGACGCGAGACATCAGGAGACACGCGACCGGTCGTTCCC
>CAXUBE010000172.1:0-5919 GCA_964249215.1 uncultured Rhodopseudomonas sp.
GTGCCGCGCGGCGGCATGGTCAGGATCGCCTCGCGGTCGCTCGGATGAATGCGCAGCGTGTAACGCCGCGCACGCCGGTGCCGGCGCAGACGGATCGCGAAAATCTGCGAGCCGAATTTCACGGCGATCGATTGCGGCTCGGCGGGCCGACGATAGAGGAGAGCGCGAAAGGCCATATCTGCGGATCCGGACGACAGGATGTCGCCCGGATTCTGACATATCCGCCGCCAAGGGAAGCGTTCGCCGAAAAAACAAATCATTTGCCCAATATACAGGGAAAAAGTCGTTCTAGCCCCTACCGGTAGCGCCAAGGAACTCATCATGACGCTGAAAGCCGGTTCAAACCTAACAATAAACGACTGAATTTCAATTCAATCGTTCTATCACGATTTCCCGGCCGATTCAGCGACCTGACGCCATATGGGGATTGCCGACGAAAGAACTCATTCGGCGGCGTCGGCTATCTTCGAAGTGGCGGACGACAACATGAAATCCGAAATCCGCGGCACGATTTCCGAGCGGAAGCGCGAGCCGTTGAACACGCCGTAATGGCCGACGCCCTTTTGCATATAGTGCACGCGCCGGTCATCGGGGATCGCGGGACACAGCGCGTGCGTCGCCTCGGTCTGTCCGATGCCGGAAATGTCGTCGTTCTCGCCTTCGACCGTCATCAGCGCGACGCGGCGGATTTTCGACGGATCGACATGGGCCCCGCGGTGCATCATCTCGCCCTTGGGCAGCGCGTGCTTGATGAACACGGTGTCCACGGTCTGCAGATAATATTCCGCCGTCAGGTCCATCACCGCGAGATATTCGTCATAGAACTCGCGGTGCTTGTCGGCGAGATCGCCGTCGCCCTTCACCAGGTTCTTGAACAGGTTGCGGTGCGCATTCATGTGACGGTCCAGATTCATGCTGATGAAGCCGTTGAGCTGCAAGAAGCCCGGATAGACGTCGCGCATGAAGCCCGGATGCGGAAACGGCACCTTGGTGATGACGTTGGCGCGGAACCAGTCGATGCCCTTTTCCGCCGCGAGATTGTTGACCGCGGTCGGATGGCGGCGGGTGTCGATCGGCCCACCCATCAGCGTCATCGACACCGGCACGAACGGATCGTTCTCGGCCTCCATCACCGAGACCGCGGCCACGACCGGCACCGACGGCTGGCACACCGCGATGACGTGCATGTTGCCGCCGAGCACGTGCAGCATCTCGATCAGGTAATCGACGTAATCCTCGAGGTCGAAGCGGCCCGCGGTCACCGGGACGTTGCGGGCGTCGGCCCAGTCGGTGATGTAGACCTCATGGGTCGGCAGAAAGGCCTCGACGGTGCCGCGCAGCAGCGTCGCGTAATGCCCCGACATCGGCGCCACGATCAGCACGCGCGGCTGCGGAGAGCGCAGCGGGCGCGGATGCCGGCGGTCGAAATACAACAGCCGGCAGAACGGCTTTTCCCAGACCGTGCGCACCTCGACCGGGGTGCGCACGCCATAGACCTCGGTCGTGTGCAGGCCCCATTCCGGCTTGCCGTAACGGCGCGTGGTGCGCTCGAACACCTCGCAGCCCGCGGCGATCGACTTGCCGAATTCGGTATGGCTCAGCGGATTGAGCGGGTTCTGAAACAGGATCTTGGTGGCGTCGATCGCCGCCCGCGCCGGATTGAGCGAGGCGTAGCCCATCTCGTACATCCAGTACATCGGCGTGGTCGCCGCCGGACTGACCTCGCTCGCCAGTTCCGGCGGGCGGCCAAACTCACCAATCACGCTCGGCATCCTGATCCTCGATTTCGTTGCAGCGCCGCATATATGGCGCTGCGCGCGGACGCGTCAATCAGCGCGCGCGCAGCGGAGATGCGCATTCCGCGCCTGCGCGATTATTCGCCGCCCTGGATTAACGATCCGTGGCGGCGCGCGCTGTTCAGCAGCATGAGAAACGCGGCGAACGAGACCGCGAACAGCACGACGTTGATCGCCAGCGCCCACAGCATCAGGTCGGGGCGGAACAAATGGTCGATCAGCAGCGCGCGCATGCCCTCGAACACATAGGTCGGCGGCAGGGTCCAGGCCACATATTGCAGCCAGGGCGGCAGCACCGCGACCGGATAATACACGCAGGCGAGCGGCATGACGGCGAACATCAACGTCCAGGAGAAGCTTTCGGCGCCGAGCCCGTTGCGCAGCACCAGGCCCGACACGAAGATCCCGAACGACCAGCTCGTGAAGATCAGGTTGCAGAAGAACGCGGCGAGCGGCAGCCCGAAGCCGAGCAGGTTGAAGTCGAAGAAGATCATCGCCAGCAGCGTCATCGGAATGAGGCCGATCGCGAGCCGGATCAGGCTCATGATCATCAGCGACAGCAGGAACTCAATCGGCCGCAGCGGGCTCATCATCAGATTGCCGAGGTTGCGCGCCCACATCTCCTCCAGAAACGAGATCGACACCCCGAGCTGGCCGCGAAACAGGATGTCCCACAGGATCACCGCGCCGATCAGCGTGCCGCCGGCCTTCGCGAAAAATCCCGAATTCTGCGAGATGTAGGTCTGCAGAAAACCCCAGGTGATGATCTGCAGCGCCGGCCAGTAGATCAGTTCGAGCAGCCGCGGCCACGACGACATCAGCAGATACCAGTAGCGCAGGATCATCGCGCCGATGCGATGCATCGCGATGCCGCCGCCGCCAAATTCGACCGCGCTCACGTCGCGCCGTCCTGCGCGCGGCCGCGCGCGACGTCGAGGAACACCTCTTCCAGGGTGCTGCGGTTGTAGCGCAGCATGATACCGGACGGGCTGTCGTCGTCCTCGATTCGCCCGCGCTTCATGATGATCACGCGGTCGCAAAGCCGCTCCACCTCCAGCATGTTGTGCGACGCGAGCAGGATCGTGGCGCCCTGCGACTTCCGGTAATCGTCAAGATGCGACCGGATCCAGTCGGCGGTGTCGGGGTCGAGCGACGCGGTCGGCTCGTCGAGCAGCAGCAGATCGGGACGATTGATCAGCGCCTTGGCGAGCGCGACCCGGGTCTTCTGGCCGGCGGAAAGCTTGCCGCTGGCGCGGTCCAGGAAGTCGCCGAGCTCGAAGACGTCCGCAAGCTCCGCGATCCGATCGGCGAGATTCGGCACCGCGTAGAGCCGGCCGAACACCGTGAGATTCTGCCGCACCGTCAGCCGCATCGGAATGTCGACATAGGGGCTTTCGAAATTCATCCGGCCGAGCACCTGCCGGCTCTGCTCCGGCATCGCAAATCCGAGCACCCGCACCCGGCCCGACGTCGCCAGCACCAGGCCCATGATCATCGCGATGGTGGTGGTCTTGCCGGCGCCATTGCCGCCCAGCAGCCCGGTGATGCTGCCGCGCGCGATCCGGAACGAGACGTCGTCGACCGCGCGGGTGTCCTTGTAGACCTTGACCAGATGCGCGACGTCGATCGCCGCCGTGGCGGATGGCTGCGACGCCGGGAGGTCGGGAGCTGCGAAGGGACTGTTCATGACGCGCGTTCTTCTTCCATCGCGGCGGCTTGCGCAAGCGTTTGGCAGCCACACCGGCAACGCGCTAGGCTCCGGCAATGTCCGACGTCGTTTCGACCGATTTCCGCCACCCGCGGCGCTATGTGCGCCTCGACACCATTTTGCGGCTGCGATGGCTGGCCGCGCTGGGCCAGCTCGCCGCGATTTTCGTGGTCGAGCAGGGCCTCGAATTCGAATTCGCCTTTGTGCCCTGCCTCGTCATCGTCGGACTGTCCTGCCTGCTCAATCTCGCGCTGCAAATCCGTTTCAACCCGATGCAGCGCATGGAACCGGTGTATGCCGCGGCGCTGCTGGCGCTGAATATCGCCGAACTCGCCGGGTTACTGTTCTTCAGCGGCGGCCTGCAGAACCCGTTCTCGTTCCTGTTTCTCGCTCCGGTGCTGATTTCGGCGACCGCGCTGCCGAGTCGCTTCACCTTTGCGCTCGGCATGTTCGCGGCGATCTGCGCGGCGGTGCTCGGCCTCGTCCACATGCCGCTGCCGTGGGACCCCGACGAGCCGCTGGTGCTGCCGCCGGTGTATCTCGCCGGCGTGCTGCTCTCGATCCTGGTCGCAATCGGCGTCACAAGCCTCTACACGTTTCAGGTCACCGAGGAAGCGCGCAAGCTCTCCGACGCGCTGGCGGCGACCGAACTGGTGCTGACGCGCGAGCAGCACCTCACCCAGATCGACGGGCTCGCCGCGGCCGCGGCCCACGAACTCGGCACGCCGCTGTCGACCATCTTCCTCATCTCGCGCGAGCTGGAAAAAACCGCCTCCGGCAACGCGGCGATCGCTGGCGACCTCAGGACGCTGCGCGAACAGACCCAGCGCTGTCGCGACATCCTGGCCAAGATCACGCAATTGTCGTCGTCGGGCGCGCCGTTCGACCGCATGCCGCTGTCGACCCTGATCGAGGAAGCCGTGGCGCCGCATCGCGATTTCGGGATCGCCATCGACGTGCGGATCGCGGTCGCCGGTATCGCCGAGCCGGTCGGCATGCGCAACCCGGCGATCCTCTACGGGGTCGGCAACATTCTGGAGAACGCCGTCGATTTCGCCCGCGAGACCGTCGAGGTCAATGCCTGGTGGAATGCCGGCACCGTCGAGATCGTCATCTCCGACGACGGCCCCGGCATCGCCCCGGACGTGCTGAAGCGGATCGGCGAGCCGTATCTGTCGCGCCGACGCAGTCCGGAAGCGGCGCCGGGCGAACAGGCCGACTCGCGTGCCGGCAATCCGGGTTTCGGGAATGCAAATCTCGGACATGCCGGTCTTGGTCTTGGCGTGTTCATCGCCCGCACGCTGCTGGAGCGGACCGGAGCCAGGGTGGTTTTTCGCAACAAGATTTTTCCGGATCACGGCGCCGTGGCGCAGGTGACCTGGCCGCGCGCCAGCTTCGAAACCGTAGAAACACCAGCCGAAACAATGACGTGACACCCCATGCGCGCTCCTGTCGCGGGGCGCGGAGCTAGCCAGCGGCGGTTTGTCACGCCATATCAGGGTAGGGTCAAATGGAGACAACCGCCGTGAACGCCATTCCCGAATTGTCGGGCCATACCGATCGCACGCTGCTGATCGTGGAGGATGACAAACCGTTTCTGGAGCGGCTATCGCGCGCGATGGAGACCCGAGGCTTCACCGTGACGTCGTGCGACACGGTTTCCGACGGCCTCGCGCAGATCGGCAAGGCGGCGCCGGCTTTCGCGGTGATCGATCTGCGGCTCGTCGACGGCAACGGGCTCGACGTGGTGTCGGCGCTGAAGCGCGAACGCCCCGAGGCGCGCGCCATCGTGCTCACCGGCTATGGCAACATCGCCACCGCGGTGACCGCGGTGAAGATGGGCGCGGTGGATTATCTGTCGAAGCCCGCCGACGCCGACGACGTCGTCGCGGCCCTGCTCGCGAGCGGCACCGAAAAATCCGAACTGCCGAACAATCCGATGTCGGCAGACCGGGTCCGCTGGGAACACATCCAGCGCATCTACGAGATGTGCAACCGCAACGTTTCGGAAACCGCGCGCCGGCTCAACATGCACCGCCGCACGCTGCAGCGGATCCTCGCCAAGCGCGCGCCGCGGTAGACAACAGAGCGACTTCTCTCAGATCGAAGCGCGATCGCCGTTCTTCACCTCTCGGAGAGAGCTCGGCGCGGAGCGCCGGGTGAGGGATTTCGCTCAACAGTTAGTCCCTACGCCCTCACCCCGCGCGCTCCCACGGGAGAGGGAGCGCGCATCTCTCGTTGAGATTCTTCCATAAGAAGCTGAGGGCCTAGCCGGGCGGGGTCGCGTAGCTGGTGAAGTCGATCTTGAACAGCGACGGGTCGGGCTTCCTGGTGCTGTCGAGATTGTACACCGCGACCGTGGTGTCGTAGCCCTGCGGGTCGGTGACGGTCCACTGCTTGAGCTGATTGTCCTTG
>CAXUBE010000173.1:0-3393 GCA_964249215.1 uncultured Rhodopseudomonas sp.
CACGCCGTTGATCACCGCGCTCCAATACAGCGCCGAGATCGGATTGATCGGCGTGAAATTCAGCGCGATGCCGATCGCCGCCGACAGCGCCAGCACGCCGTAGAACGCCGCCGCCTCCTTCGGCTTGCGCGCCAGACCGACCGGCCAGCGCCGGCCCTCGCCGACCGCATAGGCCGCCGAACCCGCCAGCACCGGGATCGCCAGCAGCCCGGTGCCGACGATGCCGAGCGCGAAGATCACCTCGGCGAAGGTGCCGGCGACCGGGCGCAGCGCTTCGGCGGCCTGCGCCGAAGTCTGGATGTCGGTCTTGCCGGCGGCGTGCAGCGTCGCCGCCGCGGTGATGATGATCGACAGCGCGATCAGGTTGGAAAACGCCATGCCGATCAAGGTGTCGGCGCGAATCCGTCGAAACTCGGCGGGCGCGTCGCCGGGGCTGCGCGTCAGCGGCTTCTTGTGCGGATCGACGCGGTTGTCCTCGGCTTCCTGCGAGGCCTGCCAGAAGAACAGATAGGGCGAAATCGTCGTGCCGAGGATCGCGACGATGGTGGTCAGATAGTCGCCGCTCCAGGTGAGTTTCGGCACCAGGATGCCGATCAGCGCCTCGCCCCAATGGACATGCGCCACCGCGAGCGCGCCGACATAGGCAAACAGGCACAGCGTCAGCCATTTCAGCGCCGACACGTAGCGCTTGTAGTCGAACATGATCTGTGCCGCGACCGAGATCACGCCGAACACGACGACATAGAAGATCGCCGGACCGCCGATCAAGAGCTTGGTCGCGTCCGCCATCGCGCCGAGATCGGCGGCGATGTTGACGGTGTTGGCGATAAACAGCAACGCCACGATCACCGCCAGCATCCGGCCGGAGTAATGGCGGCAGACATTGCCGGCGATGCCGCGTCCGGTGACGCGGCCGACGCGGCCGGAGATTTCCTGGATCGCCGTCATCAAGGGGAAGGTCAGCAGCATGGTCCAGCCGATGCCGTAACCGAGCTGCGCGCCGGCCTGGCTGTAGGTGCCGATCCCGGAGGGGTCGTCGTCCGATGCGCCGGTGATGAGCCCCGGGCCGAGCGTGCGGAGGAAGCCGCGAAGGCGAAAGGTGTCGAGCCGCTGAATCTTGAGCGCTGAGGTCGCAACACTTGGTTCGACTTCGGTCGTCGGGTCGGTCACCATGCCTCCGCTGCATGCACAAATTCGCAGCAGACGCTATTGTTCCAGGCAAAGGAACTTGGGCTAGCAACAGCGCGACGCCACGATGGCGTGCAGGCGGAGGTCGCCCATCACATAGGCGACAAATCCGAGCGTCTGAAACAGCCGCGCGAACGCCACGTCGCGGATGTTGAGGCCGCCGGCATAGGCGCCGAAGGCCGGCATCACCACGCGCTCGCCGTCGCTGGCGAAGCAGCGCCGCTCCACCGCGCGGCCGCGCGTGGTGACCCGCGCCTTGGGATGCAGATGCCCGGCGATCTCGCCGATCGCGCCGGTCGGTTGGTGGCGAAACACGATCGGACCGATCGCGACCTCCTCGGCCACCACGCCGCCGAGGTCGCGCGAGATCGCGGGATCATGGTTGCCGGCGATCCAGATCCAGTCGCGGCGCACCTGGAACGCCGCGATGATGTCGCGATTGGGCCCGGAGAGGCGGTCGTGCGCGTCGCGGTCGTGAAAACTGTCGCCGAGCGCGATCACCACGCGCGGATCGTGCCGCGCCAGCACCGCGCCCAGCCGGCCGAGCGTCGCGACGGTGTCGAAAGGCGGCAGCAGCACGCCGCGCGCGGCGAAGCTCGAGCCCTTTTCCAGATGCAGGTCCGAGACGACCAGCAGCCGCTCGGCTTCCCAATACAGCGCGCCGGAGAGATCTGCGACCATCTCGATCCCGGCGATGCCGACGGATGACATCGGCTTCTCCGCTCCGCCTTGCGGGGAGGGATGGCGCGGTGGTGAGTAAGACAGCATCGATCGCTTCAACCCGTCGCTTCGCGCACCAACTCGTCGGCGGCTTCCGCCAGCAGCGCGTCGGACGCTTCGCCGTAGACCGCTTCGCGGCCGATTTCCAGCATCACCGGCACCGCGAGCGGCGACACCCGGTCGAGTTCCTTGTGGACGATTCGGCCCTTGATTCGCGTCAGCATATCACTCAGCCGGCGAATATCGAGCAGCCCGGTCGCGGCGTCGGCGCGCGCGGCGCGCAGCAGAAGATGATCGGGCTGGTGCTTGTTGAGCACGTCGTAGACCAGATCGGTCGAGAACAGCACCTGCCGCTTGGTTTTTTCCTCGCCCGCGAACCGCCGCGCGATCAATCCGGAAATCACCGCGCAGGTGCGGAAGGTGCGCTTCATCAGAGCGGATTCCGCAAGCCACGCTTCCAGATCGTCGCCGAGCATGTCCGGATCGAACAGCGCGTCGAGGTCGAGCCGGCCGTGGCGGATCAGATGCGACACGTCGCCGAGGCCCCAGACCGCCAGCGCGTATTCGTTGGCGACGAAGCCGAGCGGACGGGCGCGGGCGCGTTCCAGCCGCCGCGTCAGCAGCATGCCGAGCGTCTGGTGCGCGAGCCGCCCCTCGAACGGATAGCAGACGAGGTAGTATTTGTTGGCGCGCGGAAAGGTCTCGACCACCAGTTCGCGTACCCCCGGCACCCGCGAGGCGTCGGCCTGCAGCATCAGCCATTCGCGCACCTGGTCGGGCAGCGCGCTCCAGGCGCGCCTGTCGTCCAGCAGCTTGCGCACCCGCTCGGCGAGATAGGTCGACAGCGGAAACTTGCCGCCCATGTAGGACGGCACGCGGGCGTCCTTGTCGTCGGCGCGCGAGACATAGACCTGGTCCTCGGCCAGCGTCTCGTAACGCACCACCTCGCCGCCGAACACGAAGGTGTCGCCGATCAGCAGTCCCTCGATGAAGGCTTCCTCGATCTGCCCCAGCATGCGGCCGCCGCGGCCAAGCGCCCCGGTGGCGCCCCCGCCGCGCGAGCGCACCAGCCGCACCTTCAGCATGGTGTCCTCGACGATGGTGCCGACGTTGAGGCGGTAGCTCATCCGCACCCGCGGATTGGCGACGCGCCAGCGGCCCTGCCGGTCGAGCTTGATGCGCGCGAACCGCTCGTAGCTCTTCAGCGCATAGCCGCCGCTGGCGACGAAATCGACGGTGTCGTCGAAGTCGGCGCGGCTGAGTTCGTGATAGGGCGCGGCGGCGCGTACTTCGTCGTAGAGCTGATCGGCCAGAAACGGTTCGCCGCAGGCGCAGCCGAGCACGTGCTGCGCGAGCACGTCGAGCGCGCCGGTGCGCAGCGGCGGCGTGTCCTGCGCGTTTTCCGCGACCGCCTCGATCGCGACCGCGCATTCCAGCACCTCGAAGCGGTTGGCCGGCACCAGCACCGCGCGCGAGGCCTCGTCG
>CAXUBE010000173.1:3403-5910 GCA_964249215.1 uncultured Rhodopseudomonas sp.
TTCATCCGCCACAGCTCCTGAAACAGCATCTCGGCCTGGCTGCGGGTGTTGACAAACACCAGCGTGGTGGTGTGGCGCCTGATCAGGTCGTAGATCTCGCCGAGCGCGTGGCGCGCCGAATGCCCGGCCCAGGGCAGCCGCTCCTTGGTGTCGAGCATGTCGACGATCGGCTGCGCGGCGCCGCCGGCGATCACGATGTCGGCGGCTGTAACGCCCACCCCCGACCCCTCCCCGCCACGCAAAGAGAGCGTGGAGGGGTCGGGGGTGGGGGGCATTGAGACTCTCTGCGGCACCAGAAACCGCGCCAGCGATTCCGGTTCTGCGACGGTGGCGGAGAGCCCGATCGCGCGCAGCTGCGGCGCCAGCCGCCACAGCCGCGCCAGCCCGAGCGACAGCAGGTCGCCGCGCTTGGAGGTCACCAGCGCATGCAGTTCGTCGAGCACGATGCGCTTCAGCGACGCGAACAGCAACGGCGCGTCGTCGGACGACAGCAGCAGCGCCAGTTGCTCCGGCGTCGTGAGCAGGATGTCCGGCGGATATTTGCGCTGCCGCGCGCGGCGCGACACCGGCGTGTCGCCGGTGCGGGTCTCGACCCGGATCGGCAGCTTCATCTGCGCGATCGGCGTCTCAAGATTGCGCGCGATGTCCACCGCGAGCGCCTTCAGCGGCGAGATGTAGAGCGTGTGCAGGCTTCTTCCCTCTCCCCTTGCGGGAGAGGGTGCCCGAACGACGTGAGGGCGGGTGAGGGGGCCGGGTGCTCTTTCGGATAACTCCCCGTCACCCGGCGTCTCGCTGCGCGCGCCGCCACCCTCTCCCACAGGGGGAGAGGGACGGGAAACGCGCTGCGACGACGACAGTTCCACCAGGGTCGGCAGAAACCCGGCCAGCGTCTTGCCGGCGCCGGTGGGCGCGATCAGCAGCGCCGAGCGGTCGTCGCGCGCCTTGCGCAGCAGCGCCAGTTGATGCGCGCGCGGGGACCAGCCCCGCGCGGCGAACCAGCGCGCGAAGATGTCGGGCAGCAACTCAAGATTCGAATCGCGATCGGGGTCCGGCACCAAGCCAAGTTAGGCATTCGACGCCGCGAGTTCGAGGTCGAAATGCGCGGCCCCTGCGCGAACGGCTGCTATTGGCTGACCGGCTTCTCCGACAACTCCCAATCGGCGCCGTTGAAGGTCCCGACATACAGCGCCTTGATGGTGGTGTAGTCGGTCGGCGTGAAGCTGTAGCTGATGCCCGGCAGGAACACCGGCGCGCGGTAGCCGTCGAGATTGGTGGCCTGCTTCAGCACGTTCTCATGGGTGAGTTCGTCGCCGCAGCGCTCCAGGATCTTCGCCATCGTCACGCCCTGCGAATAGCCCTGGAACGCAATGGTGTTGTCCGGATCGACGTTGGGCAGATATTTCGCGCGCAGCGCCTGGAAGGCGACGACGTCCGGATCGTCCTTCCATTTCTCGCTGCCGACTTCCTTGGTGTAGCTCATCGCCACGATGCCCTTGGCGTTCTCCGCGCCGGCGGCGTTGATGATGGAGCGGCCCGACGAGGTCGAGACCAACAGATGCAGCGGCTTCCAGCCGAGCTCGGCGACCTTCCGTATCGACTGCGACGTCGCCTTGCCGGTGGATATATTGTAGAACGTGTCGGCGCCGGACTTCGACAGGTTGATCAGTTGCGAATCGATGGTCGGCTCGGTGAGATCGTAGGATGCCTCCGCCACTACCTTGGCGGTGCCGGTTTCCGCGAGGATTTCCTTGAACGAGTTCATGAAGTCGCGGCCGAACTCGTCGTTCTGGTACAGGATCGCGACCTTGGCGCTCGGATTCTTCGACAGCAGGTAGCGCGCGATGATGCGGCCCTCGGTGGAATAGATCGGCAATCCCGGCGTCGTCCATTTGAAGGTCTTCGGATCGTTCCAGCGCGACGCGCCGGTGTTCAGCAGCAATTGCGGAATGCTCTTGCCGTTGAGGAATTTCTGCACGGCGGATTGCGGCGCGGTGCCGAGCGAGCCGAACAGCGCCAACACCTCCTCCTGCTCGACCAGCCGCCGCGTCGCCTCCACCGTCTTGGGCGCGCTGTAGGTATCGTCGAGCGAGATGAAGGTGACCTTGCGGCCGTTGATGCCGCCCTTCTCGTTGAGCATCTGGAAATAAGCCGCCTGGGTCCGGCCGATCACGCCGTACAGCGAGCCCGCGCCGCTGTAGGGAATGGTCTGCCCGAGCTTGATCTCGGTATCGCTCGCGCCGGGATCGTACTTCTTGTCGGCGGCGAAGGCGGAGGTGGCGAGCGCGGCTGCGAGCGTCGCTGCCATGACAACAGAACCGTGACGCGGCGGCATGGTATGTCTCCCTGATCGGCTCCGCTCAGGCGAAAGCTCGTCGTACTTGTTCTTCATCGCCGGGCTCACCCTCGGCGCGCGTCGGCGGATTGGCAATCCCCATCTGCCGGATTGCGACAATTTGATCAGGCCGACGGCTTGGCGGCGACGCCCACCAGGCCCGGCACCGCGACGC
>CAXUBE010000174.1:0-5900 GCA_964249215.1 uncultured Rhodopseudomonas sp.
GTCGCGCGGCGACCGGCCGCTGGCGCCGTGGGCGGCGCGGATGCTGTTCGCGCACGACAACGCGATCGAGAATCTGATCATCTTCGCGCCGCTGGTCCTGATCCTCGCCGAGATCGACTACTCGACGAAATGGACCGCGCTCGCCGCCGCGGTGTATTTCTGGTCGCGGCTGGCGCATCTCATCGTCTACACGCTCGGCGTGCCGGTGCTGCGCACGCTGTCGTTCCTGGTCGGCTTCGGCGCGCAGGTCGTGCTGGTGCTCGGGATCTTCAAGCTGGTGTAAGCTTCAACTCTCCGGCAGGCCGAGCATCAGCCGCATGTTCTGCACCGCCGCGCCGGAGGCGCCCTTGCCGAGATTGTCGAGCCGCGCGACCAGCACCGCCTGGCGGTGCGCCGGGCTGCCGAACACATAAAGCTCGAGCCTGTCGGTGCCGTTCAGGGCCTCGGGCTCGATCCGGCCTCCGGCGATCGCGGCATCGTCC
The DNA here is from genome assembly GCA_964249215.1 of uncultured Rhodopseudomonas sp. Taxonomy (GTDB): domain Bacteria; phylum Pseudomonadota; class Alphaproteobacteria; order Rhizobiales; family Xanthobacteraceae; genus CAXUBE01. The sequence goes on from CAXUBE010000174.1 coordinate 483, forward strand.
GGCGGCATCACCGCGACGTTGCCGCAGCCGGCGTAGCGCTGCGCCAGCGCGGCGTGCAGATCGGCCGCATCGGGCTTGCCGGGCAGCGTGTCGAGATGCAGCGGCACCGACACCAGCATGCCCTGCCGGAAATTACCGACCGACGGCACGAAGATCGGCCGCCGCGATAAATTCGCATAGCGCTGGGTTTCCGGCACGTGCTTGTGCGAAAGACCCAGGCCATAAAGCTCGAACGCCGGCGCGGCGCCGTTCTCGAAACTCCCGATCATCGACTTGCCGCCGCCGGAATAGCCGCTCACCGCGTTGATGCTGACGGGAAAATCGGCGGGCAGCAGCGACGCATCGACCAGCGGCCGCAGCAGCGCAATTGCGCCGGTGGGATAGCAGCCCGGATTGGACACCTTGCGCGCGGCGCGGATGTCGTCGGCCTGATCCGGCGCCAGTTCAGGAAAGCCGTAGGTCCAGTCCGGCGCCACCCGGAACGCGGTCGAGGCGTCGAGCACTTTCGGCCCGGACGCGCCCATCGCGTCGATCAGCGCAACGGTCTCCCGCGCGGCATCATCTGGCAGGCACAGGATGACGAGGTCGACCTCCTGCATCAGCGCGCGCTTGGCGGCGGGGTCCTTGCGCTGCTCGGCGGCGATCGCCCGCACCGCGATCTCGTTCTGGGCGGCGAGCCGCTCGCGAATGCCGAGGCCGGTGGTGCCGGCCGCGCCGTCGACGAACACCGACGGTTTTGCAGCATGTCCCGCGCGGCTGGTCGGCAACTTGGTTTCGGAAAGACTCATGAGCGTTCCTTTCATCGGCCGACATATAATACAGGCCGGCCGCAGCGAAACCCGGTCACACCTTGCGCCAGATCCATTCCGCGATCACCGACAGAACGTCGCCGAACAGCAGCAGCGCCGCCGCCCATACCAGCGCCGAGACCACATTGGCGACCTGAAAGGTCCAGTACTCCATCTCGAAGATGCCGGCCGCCAGCGGCACCGAGGCGCGCAGCGGTCCGAAGAAGCGGCCGATGAAGATGCTGGGCACGCCCCATTTCTGCACGAAGGCTTCGCCGCGCGGCAGAATCTCGGGGTAGCGCGACAGCGGCCACATCCGGGCGACCCGCTGCTTGAACCGGAAGCCGAACCAGTAGGACAGCCAGTCGCCGAGCGCCGCGCCGACGCCGCCTGCGAGCCAGACCGGCCAGAAACTGATGCCGCTGACGCCGATCAGCGCGCCGATCGCGACCAGCGCGCCCCAGGCCGGGATCAGCAGCGAGATGAAGGCCAGCGATTCGCCGAATGCCAGCGCCATCACGATCGGCGCGGCCCAGGCCTGATGCTCCCTGACGAAATCGGCCAGGCCGTGCCCTATGGCTTCCATGCTGTATGGGTCCTTCGTCGCAAAACAGTGCGCGCGTTCAACTACACCAGAACGCTTTGCACATCCGTCTTGCGGAAGTCCTCGCCCACATACAGCAGCGGACAGGCATGCGTCTTCGCCGTGTCGTAGGCGAAGCAGTCGCCGAAATTGAGGCCCGCCGGGTGACGACCCTTGCCCCATTGCCGATAAATTTGCCCGACGCGTCGCGCGGTCGCTGCATTGACCGGGACGATATCCAAGTCGAGACGATCGAAAAGATCAGCTATTTCCGATGATACGCCCTTTCGTTCGGCCACGACCAAAGTTTCCGCAAATGTCACCGCACAGATCATCAAATTGGGCTCGCCGTACAACGCAGTGGCGCAATCGGCAGCTCGGCGCTCTCTCAAAATGATAGCCATCAACGCTGACGTGTCGACCACCATCATCCCGGCAAGCCATCCTCATCGTACAGGAAGTCCTGGCTCCTCGCTGCCTCCTCCGTCTTAGAGGGCGGGCCCGAAGCCAGATAGTTATCGAGAAACGCTTTTTTTTCAGCAGCCGTCGGCTTCGGCGCAACAGGAACGAGTCGTACGGTCGACTTGCCATGTCGAGTCAAAACGACATCGTCGCCCGCTTCGGCGAGACGAACAAGCTCCGTGAGTTGAGCTTTTGCATCAGTCAAGGAAACGCGCATGGGCGACCGAACGGTTAAAATGGTCCATCATAAGACCACAATTTTCCTCACCGCTCAAGATGGTCAGCGGTCGTTCTGATACGCGCCATCCATGGCATAGTCATGCCAACCGATTCGCGCCACTCCATCCGCGCGCAAAACATGAGCTTCCATGCTGAAACCTTTGAAATCAAGCGCTAAAACAAAATCCGACGACGATCTGTTTGCCGCCGCTGCGCCAAAGGCGCGCGTCCCGCTGAAGGCCGCGCCGCGCCCGGCCAGCGCCGAGGATGCCTATACCGCCGCCGACATCGAGGTGCTCGAAGGCCTGGAGCCGGTGCGCCGCCGGCCGGGCATGTATATCGGCGGCACCGACGAGAAGGCGCTGCATCATCTGTTCGCCGAGGTGATCGACAACGCGATGGACGAGGCTTTGGCCGGACACGCCTCCTTCATCGAGGTCGAGCTTGCCGCCGACGGATATCTGACCGTCAGCGACAATGGCCGCGGCATCCCCGTCGATCCGCACCCGAAATTCCCCAAGAAATCCGCGCTCGAAGTCATCATGTGCACGCTGCATTCCGGCGGCAAGTTCGACAGCAAGGTCTACGAGACCTCCGGCGGCTTGCACGGCGTCGGCATTTCCGTGGTCAACGCCCTGTCGTCGCGGCTTGAGGTCGAGGTCGCCCGCAACCAGCAACTCTACAAGATGACCTTCGCGCGCGGCATTCCGCAGGGAAAGTTGGTCGATCTCGGCAGGATCCACAACCGCCGCGGCACCCGCATCCGCTTCAAGCCGGACACCGAGATTTTCGGCGCCAAGGCCGCGTTCCGGCCGCAGCGGCTGTTCAAAATGACGCGCTCCAAGGCCTATCTGTTCGGCGGCGTCGAAATCCGCTGGCGCTGCGATCCCGAATTGCTGAAGGGCATCGAGGATGTCCCGGCGGAGGATACCTTCCACTTCCCCGGCGGGCTGAAGGAATATCTCGCCGCCGCCGTTCACGCCGATACGCTGGTGCATCCGGATATTTTCGCCGGCAAGTCCGGCCGCAACGGCGCCCATGGCGCCTGCGAATGGGCGGTCGCCTGGACCGCGGACGCCGACGGTTTCCTGTCGTCCTATTGCAACACGGTGCCGACCCCGGACGGCGGCACCCACGAAGCCGGCATGCGCTCGGCGCTCTCGCGCGGCCTGAAGGACCACGCCGAGCGCGTCGGCCAAAGCAAGCGCGCCGCGACCATCACCTCGGAAGACGTGATGGTCGGCGCCGCGGTGATGCTGAGCGTGTTCGTGCGCGAGCCGGAATTCCAGGGCCAGACCAAGGACCGCCTCGCCACCGCGGAGGCGCAGCGCATCGTCGAACAGGCGATCAAGGACCCGTTCGACCACTGGCTGTCCGGCAATCCGCTGCAGGCGAGCAGGCTCCTGGACTTCGTGCTGGAGCGCGCCGACGAGCGCCTTCGTCGCCGCGCCGAAAAGGAGACCTCGCGCAAGACCGCGGTGAAGAAACTGCGGCTGCCCGGCAAGCTCGCCGACTGCACCGATACCGCCACCGACGGCTCCGAGCTGTTCATCGTCGAGGGCGATAGCGCCGGCGGCAGCGCCAAGCAGGCGCGCGACCGCAAGACGCAAGCCATTCTTCCGTTGCGCGGAAAAATCCTCAACGTCGCCTCCGCCACCAAGGACAAGCTCGCCGCCAACGCGCAGTTGTCCGACCTGATGCAGGCGATCGGCTGCGGCGCCGGCGCGCATTACCGCGAGGAAGACCTGCGCTATGCGCGCATCATCATCATGACCGACGCCGACGTCGACGGCGCGCATATCGCCTCATTGCTGATCACGTTCTTCTACCGGCAGATGCCGCGGCTGATCGACGAGGGCCATCTCTATCTCGCGGTGCCGCCGCTGTACCGGCTGACGCACGGCGCCAAGACGGTCTATGCCCGCGACGACGCCCAACGCGACCAGCTTTTAAAAAGCGAATTCAACGCCAATGCCAAGGTCGATGTCGGCCGCTTCAAGGGCCTCGGGGAGATGATGCCGGCGCAATTGAAGGAGACCACCATGAACCCTGCCCGCCGCACGCTGCTGCGGGTGAAGCTGCTCGCCGACGACCGCGACGGCACCGCGGATTCGGTCGAGCGGCTGATGGGCACCAAGGCCGAGGCGCGGTTCGCCTTCATCTCCGACAAGGCGGAGTTCGCAAGCGACGATCTGCTGGACGTGTGATAGAAGTCGCGCTTGCGGGGCGCGCGGCAGACCGGACATTCGCGCGACCATCAAGGTGATCGGGGCTGCGCGTGAGTTCTTCCGACGTTCCGGATCTGTCGATCCTGATGCCGGTCTATGACGAGATCGGCAATATCTCCCGAATTATCGATCTGGTCCGGGCGGCGCTGCCCGGACGATCCAAGGAAATCATCGTCGTCGACGACGGCTCCAGCGACGGCACCCGCTGCTGGCTGAGCGGGCGTTTCGCGCCCGTCCTGGATGCCGATCTCGCGCGCGGGGCACCGCTTCCGGCGCATCCGCTGTCGGACGATTGCGTCGTCCGGGCGATCTTTCACGCCCGCAACAAGGGCAAGGGCGGCGCGATCCGGACCGCGCTTGGCGCCGCCACCGGCGCGGTGCTGGTCATCCAGGACGCCGACCTCGAATACGATCCGCAGGACTGGGACGCGATGTACGCCCTGATCGCGACGAGAAAGGTCGCGGACGTGGTGTACGGATCGCGTTTCAACGGCAAGCCGCGCCGCGCGCTGCAATTTCATCACTATTTCGCCAACCGGCTGATCTCGGTGCTGTTCGGCGCGCTGTACAACCAGGCGCTGACCGACGTCGAGACCTGCTACAAGATGTTCACGCGCGAGGTGCTGGACACGCTGAAGCTCACCGCCGACGACTTCGGCATCGAGATCGAGCTCGGCGCGCAGATCGTGCTGGCCCGGCGGTGGCGGATCTACGAGACGGCGATCCATTACTACGGGCGCTCGGCGCGCGAGGGCAAGAAGATCAACTGGACCGACGGCGTCAAGGCGCTTTGGTATCTGCTGCGGTTCCGGATCAATCCCGGCAATTGATCGCGGCCGGGTCAGGGGTAGCCGCCGAGATAATAGCGCAGCACGATCGCGCGCAGCACGACCGCGATGCTGACCACCGGGAACGCCGCCACCGCGATCACCAGCGCGCCATGCAGGCGCCACCGCGGCGCGCCGAACGCCGGCAGCGCGGCGCCGGCGACCATCGCCAGCGGCAGGAAATAGCGGCCGGTCACCGCCTCGATGATCGGCGCGCCGGGCACGTTCCAGGTCAGGTACTGGATCGCGAAGATCGCGGCGGCCGACAGCAAGCCCGCAGCGGCGATCGCCGCTGCGGTCTTGCTGTCGGC
>CAXUBE010000175.1:0-5880 GCA_964249215.1 uncultured Rhodopseudomonas sp.
GCTGGGCGTCTTGGCGGCGTCCGGCGCCTCGGTGGGCGCGCAGGCGATGGCGTCTGCCGATCCGATAGCGCGCCCGCAGCCGACCGCCACCATCCAGCAGAACGGCGCGATCAAGCCTGCGGTGCACTCCGGGTGGATCATCCAGGTCGGCGCGCTGGAAAGCGAAGGCGAAGCGCGCCAGCGGCTCGACGCGGCGCGCGATCAGGCGCGCGGCATGCTCGGCAAGGCGGACTCCTTTACCGAAGCTGTGGTCGCCAAGGGAGACCGGAAGCTGTTCCGCGCGCGTTTCGCGGGTCTCGACCGCGACCAGGCCGAGGCCGTTTGCAAGACCCTGAAGCGCTCCGACATCTCATGCATCGCGATCCGCAACTGACGCGGATCGCCTGCGGCGCGCAGCGGACTGCACTTTCCGCCGCATACGCGGGTCGACAAATCGCGCGGTCGAAACCTCTCATCAAGCTTTCCAAGATATAAATTCAGCGTGCCGATCACGCCGGTCAACGGCGGGTCGAGCGCGTTGGCGTCGGCGGAGTTGGAAGGCGTGCTCGCAGTCTGTGGCGTGATGTAGCGTTGCCGGAGTTAGCTGCGATGAGTGCGAAGCAAGGTATCCTTGGCCGCGTTTACGCGCGCGGCAAGGTACGTCGACCCCCCCTGGTCGGGATGCAATTTCTTCATGAGCGCATGGTGGGCACGGCCGATGTCGTCGCGCCCCGCCCCCGGTTGCAGGCCAAGGATCTGATAGGCCTCCTCAGCCGTCATTTTGCTGCCAGACGCGTCGCCGCTCTGCCCGCCTGCCCCGTCTCGCTCCGCGTTCTGACGCCAGGCGGGAAATCGGCGGTCCAGATAGCTTTCAAGTAGCGCGCAGCTCTCGGCGTCGAATTCGGGCATCATCGCCGCGAGTTGCGCGAGATCGAATTCGTCGAGCGAGCGTCCGCTGAAGGGGCCGGCGACGATCCTGCCGCCGATGCCGCCGCTGTCGTGATCGAGCGTCATGTCGATATAGCGCGACTGCACCCGCGAAGTCTGCGCGTTGGAGCGCGGACGCGATCCGAACAATCCGCCGATGGTCGAGAACCCGGCGGCGCCCATCGGCGACCAGCCGAGCAGCCCGGCGCCGAAAATGCCGAGCGGGATCGCCACCGCGAGTTCGCCCTTGATGCCGGTGAAGGCTGCCACCGCCAGCGCGAGCACGCCGCCGCCGATCTTGATCGCGCGCGCGAGCACGGCGGGATTGGCCGCGCGAAACATCTGCAGCAGCGAATAGAGAAGGACCACGGCGACGACGCCGGCAACCAGTGTAGGCATCGCGCCAATATAGTCGCCGCGGCGGAAAAATGCATCGCCGCCGCGCCGGCTAGCCGCGCGACGTCATCTGCCCCAACAGCTTGGCCGCGCCGCCCGCCGTCTTCGACAGTTTCAACAGCGCCGCGTGGCCGCCCGCGGCATAGGCCGCGACCGCCCGCAGCAATTCGCGCAGTTGCGCGGCCGCACCGGGATCGAACCGGCACCAAGCCCCGCCGGTCAGCCTCGCGATCTCGCGAAACGCGGTTTCCGCGGTCGGATCGCCGCCCTCCTGGAACATGAACACCGGCACCTTGAGCAGGCCGAGCTCGCCGGCCTTGGCGCAGAGGTCGTCGACCGGTTCTTCCATCGCGTCGCCGACGAACACCACCGCGCGAATGCCGGACGCGATCGCTTCGCGCCGCGCATCGGACAGCACACGCCCGATCTGGGTATTGCCGCCCTGGCAGGAAATCTTGCCCATCAGTTTTGCGAGTTGCGCGCTATCGGAAATCCAGGCGCTGGCGCGGCACTCGTTGAAACCGCGGTAATACACCAGGCGGATGTCGAGACGGCCGACCGAAGCAGCCTCGCTGAACATGTCGGCCTGCAGCGCGCAGGCCATGTCCCAGGTCGGTTGCCGGCTCATGGTAGCGTCGATCGCGAACACCAACCGGCCTTTGGCGCCGCCCGCATGAGGCGACATCGCGCGCGCCTTGGCGACAAACGCCGCGATATCTGCGGAGGTCGACGGCGCCGCTTCCGGAAGCGTGTGGCCGGCGATGCCGTCGGCGGGCGTTTTTGGTAAGGTGGGATCGCGCGACATGAAGCTCGCTCAAAGGCAGCGGGATCTCATGTGGCGAGCAGGGAGCGCCGCGTCAATGCGCGAGCGGACCGCCGTCGGCAGAACGGAACGTCAGTTCTTCACTTCGGCGACGGCATCAGGCTTTGCCGCCACATCGGGCTTGGCAATGACGTCAGGCTTGGCGGCATCCGGTTTCTTGTCATCGACCGGCGTCAACGCGCTGCCGGCGTCGTCTTCGAGATACTTGTCGAGCATGCCCTGGATCGTCAGCTTGGCTGCATCGGGACCACGGTCGCTCATGTCGACGTGCTGATAGCCGGTATTGACCACCGTGATGCCGGCTTTCCTGCAGATTTCCTCGTCCGGAACGACGCCGGGGTCCGGCTTGAACACCTCGTCCTTCGAGCGGAACGACAGAATCTTGAACTTGCCGTCGACCGTGAACGGCACGCGCAGATTGTCGAGCGTCACGACCTTCTTGATCTTCGACGGGTTTTCCTTGGCGTAGTACATCGAGATATCGCCGCCGTTGGAATGCCCTACCAGCGTCAGATGATCGTAATCCGAATTCGGTTGAATTTTCTTGAGTTCCGAAATCGCGAATTCGATGTTTTGAACGCCGCGCTGATACACCGGCAGTCGGCCGACATAGAGCTCGCCCACTTTGGTCACCAGCGGTGCGTCGCCTTCAAGATCGTGCTGGATGCTGACCGTCATGTAGCCACGCGCGGCCAGCACGTTGGCGAGGAACGAATACTCGGTGAATTTGACGGTATTGCCGTGATTGAGAATCGCCACCGGCAGCTCGAACATGCCGGCATTCGCCTGCATTTCTCTGTCGCGACGAACGGCGAGATCGACCGCCACCGGCCTGTTCCGCGAGGCGTCAAAAAAGGTGATGGTCTCGTGACGGATCGCCCATTTGCTCGCCGTGACATAGGCGGCGACGGACACCAGAGACAACGAAACCAGAATCGTAATTCCGCGCTTCATAGGACGTCCTGTTTTTGCGAAAGCAACCCGTTCTGGCCACTGTCTTGGGCAGGGAAAGTCTCTGGCAGGAAAGGTCTCGGGCAGTGAAGGTCTCCGGCAGGGAAGGTCTCCGGCAGGGAATCCCTATTGGCGAGGACAACCCAATGCCCGCGATCCGGTTCGCGGTGGTATCGACATTATAGGTCACGGGCGTGTGACGTGAGTCCAAAAATTGTGAACCAAGCCCGATCATTGTGCATCGCACATCATTGAAGGCGGGAATCGACCCGGACGTTCAAATGCCGATGAGGTCGTGCAGTTCGAGCGGTTTATCGACCTGTGCGAACCATTCGGCGCGGTTCGCGGCGCGGCGCCGGCCACGCTCGTCGAGCGGCAACTTCAACTGCCGCAGCAGCCCCGTCACCTCTTCGCGCGCGGTCACGTGGCCAAGGCTCGGGCGGGTGCCGAGCGTGGCCTCGTTGAGATCGTCGAGCGCGGTGAGCCCGCGCGGGAAAAACTCGCGATAAACCACGCGTTCGGCAAAACCGTCCAGCGCGCGAAACCCGAGCCGCAGCGAGAGGTCTTTCAACCCGCCGGCGACCAGTTGGTTGTTGCGCGAGCCCAGCATCGACAGCCGATTGCGCACCACGATCCAGTCGGTGCTGGCGCCGTCGAGCTGGCGTCGCTGGCGGCGGGCATCCAGCACCATCGCGGAATAATGGCTCTCGCCGGTCACCGCGTAGTTCACCGGATCGACGCTGCCCAGCACGTCGAAATCGAGAAAGCTGTCGTTGATCGGCGTCACCAGCGTGTCGGCCATCGAATGCGCCAGCCGCATCAGATAGCTGTCCGACCCCGGCGTATCGATCACGATGAAATCGAAGGTGCGCTCGACCGCGCCGACCGCCTCGGCGAATTGCCTGAATTCGGAGGTCTCGTTGTCGGCAATCTGCATGGTCTGGCCGAGCTTGATGCAGCAATGATGCGGCAGCTCGAGGTCGAGCTTGGTGCGGCGTGCCCAGATCCGGCGGTTGTTGATGTAGCGGGTGAAGCTCTGCTGCCGGCAATCGAGGTCGATGGTCGCGACGCGCTGTCCCGCCTTCAGCAGCGCGACGACGATATGCAGCGCGAGCGTCGATTTGCCCGAACCGCCCTTTTCGTTACCCAGCACAACGACGCGCGCCGAGCCGGACTGTCCTTGCGTGGCCTGAACCAGCATACTCAACCCCTCGGCAATATCTTCAAATCGCGCGGCTCCGCGGTCAAGCGAATTGAGCGAGGCGATCGCGAAATCGTTCCGGCTTCCGGCTTAATCATGAATCACGCGCGAGACGCCGCAGCGACCGCGGTCGCGGCCTGAAAATGCCGGGCTCATTCAGCGGCGCGCCATGCTGCTCGGCTTGTCGGCAAAGCGCTGCCCTTGATAAGCTCGCGCGGCTCGCTCATCACATGGCCCCGCCCGCACCGACGTCACCCGATGCCCCGCATCCCGATCGTGGTCCGCACCCTCCCCGCTTTGCGCCGCGCCCTCGAGGGCCTGCGCGTCCGCGGCGCCAGCGTCGCGCTGGTTCCGACCATGGGCGCGCTCCATGACGGCCATCTGACGCTGGTGCGGCTGGCGAAACGGCGCGCGACACGCGTCATCGTGTCCGTGTTCGTCAATCCGGCGCAGTTCGCTCCGCATGAGGATTTCGCTTCTTATCCGCGAACCTGGAAAAGCGACGTCGCCAAGCTCGCGCAGGAACAGGTCGACCTGATCTGGCATCCGGACGTGACGACGATGTATCCGCACGGCTTCGCCAGCAAAATCCTCACCGAGGGGCCGGCGACCGCCGGGCTCGAGGATCGCTTCCGTCCGCATTTCTTCGGCGGCGTCACCACCGTGGTCGGCAAATTGTTCACGCAGTGCCGTCCCGACATGGCGCTGTTCGGCGCCAAGGATTTCCAGCAATTGCGCGTCGTCAGCCGGATGGCAAGCGATCTCGATCTCGCGGTCAGGGTGATCGGCGTGCCGACAGTCCGCGAGCGCGACGGCTTGGCAATGTCGTCGCGCAACGTCTATCTCACGCCAAACCAGCGCGCCGCGGCACCGACGCTGTATCGCGCGCTGAAAGACACCGCCAAGCGGCTGCGCGCCGGCGACGCCATCGACGCCGCGGTGGCGTCCGGCGCCGCGATGGTCACAGCCGCCGGCTTTGCGCTGGATTATTTCGAGGCGCGCGACGCGGACACGCTCGCGCCGATCGGATCGCCGGTGCCGAAGGCGATCCGTATCCTGGTGGCGGCGCGGATCGGCAGGACGCGGCTGATCGACAACGTCGCGGTGTAGCGGCCGCTGGCCTACAGCAGGCCGAGTTCGCGCAGTTCGCGCCGCATCGGCTCCGGCATCGCCGCGATGCTGGCGGCGGCCTTGCCGAGGTCCGACGGCGCATCGGCGTCGCTGAGGTAGCGCCAGCCCTGGAACGGCCGCATCGGCCGCGGCGAGACCGCAAACACCTTCGGATGCATCATCAGCCGGCAGCGGCCGATGCCGTCGCGATCGCGGAACGGTTCGATCGCCGCCAGCCGTTCGCGCGCGGCGATCTCGCCGCGGATCACCCAATAGATCGAGCCGCCCGACAGCAATTCGGCGTCGCGCTTCGGCGTCATCCTGGTGATGTGGACGTGATGCTTCGGCGCGTTCAGCTTTGCGCTCTTCAGACGCTCGGCAACGCGCGCCTGCAGGTCCTTCACGGAGTCGCATCCGACGGCGAGCTTGATCAGGTGAAGCGGCATGGACGGATGGCTTGCAAGGTCGGCGAGCGGACGGGTCAGTTGTTATC
>CAXUBE010000176.1:0-5857 GCA_964249215.1 uncultured Rhodopseudomonas sp.
CTTCCAGCCGAGCCGCATCAACTGGTCGTAGCGGTAGCGCGGCACGATCGCCTTGGCCATCGCAAACATGAAGAACATGAACAATAACTTCAGCGCGAACCAGATGATCCCCGGCACCCAGGTGAACGGCGCGTAGGGAATCGGCGGCAGCCAGCCGCCGAGGAACAGGATCGCGCCCATCGCGCACATCGTGGTGATGGCGACGTATTCGCCGAGCATGAACAGGAGATACGGCGTCGAGGAATATTCCACCATGAACCCCGCGACCAGTTCCGACTCCGCCTCGACGAGGTCGAACGGCGGGCGGTTGGTTTCGGCAAGCGCCGAGACGTAGAACACCACGAACATCGGAAACAGCGGCAGCCAGTACCAGCCGAACAGGCCGAACCTGGTGTTCTGCGCCTCCACCACCGCGGTGAGGTTCAGCGAGCCGACGCAGAGCAATACGCAGATGATGACGAAGCCGATCGACACTTCGTACGACACCATCTGCGCGGCGGAGCGCAGCGCAGCCAGAAACGGGTATTTCGAGTTCGACGACCAGCCGGCCATGATGATGCCGTAGACCGACAGCGACGAGATCGCGAAGATATAGAGCACGCCGACATTGATGTCGGCGATCACCCAGCCCAGATTCATCGGGATCACCGCCCATGCCGCCAGCGCCAGCACGCAGGTCACCAGCGGCGCCAGCAGGAACACGCCCTTGTTGGCGCCGGACGGAACCGTCGGCTCCTTGAGCACGAACTTCAATAGATCGGCGAAGGATTGCAGCAAACCAAATGGCCCGACCACGTTGGGTCCGCGGCGGATCTGCACCGCCGCCCAGATCTTGCGGTCGGCGAGCAGAATGTAGGCGATCGAGATCAGCAGCACGACGATCAGCAGCACGCTCTGCGCGAGCAGGATGATCAGCGGCCACAGCGTGCTCGTCCAGAATTCAGCCATCTGCCGCCTACTCCGCCGCCGCGAGCATCTGCCCGGAGGCAAGCCGCGAGCATTGCGCCATCACCGCGGAGGCCCGCGCGATCGGATTGGTCATGTAGAAATCCGCCACCGCGGGACGGAACGCGGATTTTTCCGCATCGCCGCCGCGGCCGGCCATTGCTCTGACCGCGCTCGGCTCGCCGGGCGCGATCTGATCGATCCGCATGAGATGCGGCACCGCCGCGAAGATCGCCTTGCGCAGCGCGGCCTGCGAATCGTAAGGCAGCCTGTGGCCGAGCGCGTCGGACAGCGCGCGCAGGATCGCCCAGTCCTCGCGGGCCTCGCCGGGCGGAAAGGCGGCGCGGTTGGCGACCTGAACGCGGCCTTCGGTGTTGACATAGATGCCGGACTTTTCGGTGTAGGCCGCGCCCGGCAGAATGACGTCGGCGCGATGCGCCCCGCGGTCGCCATGGGTGCCGATATAGACCATGAACGCGCCCTCCGGCACCGCGGTCTCGTCGGCGCCGAGCGAAAACAGCACGTCGAGGCCGCCGGGCGCCGTCATCTGCGCGACGCCGAGGCCGCCCTCGCCCGGCGCGAAGCCGATATCGAGCGCGCCGACGCTGGACGCCGCGGCGTGCAGCACGCCGAACCCGGTCCAGCCGTCCTTCAGCACGCCGAAATCGCTTGCGAGCTTCGCCGCGATCGACAGCACCGCGCCGGCATCGGCGCGCGCCATCGCCGCGGCGCCCACCAGCACGATCGGGTTCTTGGCGTTTTTCAGCACGTCGGCGAAGCCGTTCTCGCCGGCGGCAAGCTCGCCGAGCGAATCGATGCCGGCGCCGATGTAATCATAGTGATAGGTCAGGTCCGGCTGCTCGCCGATCACGCCGATCTTCAGGGCGCCGGTGCGCCAGCGCTTGCGGATCCGCGCATTGAGCACCGCGGCTTCCCTGCGCGGGTTCGACCCGATGATGAGCAGCGCGTCCGCCTGCTCGATGCCGGCGATGGTCGGATTGAAGATATAGCCCGCTCGTCCGAGCTTGGGATCGAAGCCGGCAAGGTTTTGCGCGGCGATATTCGCCGAGCCGAGCCGGCCGAGCAGATCCTTCAGCGCGAACATCTCCTCGACCGCCGCGAGGTCGCCGGCGATGGCCCCGGTCCGGTTGCCGCCGACGCCGTTGAGCTTTCTGGAAATTGCGGCAAACGCCTCGGGCCAGGAGGCCGCGCGCAATTTGCCGCCGTCGCGAAGATAAGGCCGGTCGAGTCGCTGCGTGCGCAGGCCGTCGACGACGTGACGGGTCTTGTCGGAAATCCACTCCTCGTTCACCGCCTCGTTGACCCGCGGCAGGATCCGCATCACCTCGCGGCCGCGGGTATCGACCCGGATCGCGGAGCCGACGCCGTCCATCACGTCGATCGACTGGGTCTTGCCGAGCTCCCAGGGCCGCGCCGCAAAGGCATAGGGCTTCGAGGTCAGCGCGCCCACCGGGCAGATATCGACCAGATTGCCCTGCATCTCGGACGTCAGCGCGCTTTCGAGATAGGTGGTGATCTCCATGTCCTCGCCGCGGCCGGTCGCGCCCATCTCCGGCAGGCCGCAGACTTCGGCCGCGAAGCGCACGCAGCGGGTGCACTGGATGCAGCGGTTCATCGAAGTCTTGACCAGCGCGCCGAGATATTTGTCTTCCACCGCGCGCTTGTTCTCGGCAAAGCGCGAGGTGTCGACGCCGTAGCCCATCGCCTGGTCCTGCAGGTCGCACTCGCCGCCCTGGTCGCAGATCGGGCAATCCAGCGGATGGTTGATCAGCAGGAATTCCATCACGCCTTCGCGCGCCTTCTTCACCATCGGCGAACGCGTCGAGATTTCCGGCGGTTCGCCCTTCGGCCCCGGCCGGCAGTCGCGCACGCCCCAGGCGCAGCTCGCGACCGGCTTCGGGCCGCCCTTCACCTCGACCAGGCACATCCGGCAATTGCCGGCGATCGACAGCCGCTCGTGGTAGCAGAACCGCGGAATCTCGGCGCCCGCCGCTTCGCACGCCTGCAGCAGCGTATACTCCGCGGGAACGTCGATCTCCTTGCCGTCGATGATGAGCTTGGTCATGCGGGAGACGGCTCCGTCTTTTTCGTCGCGATCACAGCATCGAGCTTTCGCTCGATCCGTTCGCAGTACCAGACGATGAGTTTGCGCAGCGGCAGACTGGGCTCGATCGTGCCGTCGTGCAAGACAACCCTTTGTTTGGTATCCGCCATCTCTCCTACTCCGCCGCGACCATGTGATCGGGATCGCGCACGCCCTGATCGTCGCGGTCCGCCTTGCGGGAATATTCGTCGATCCGCGCTTCGATCTCGGGACGGAAATGCGCGATCAGCCCCTGGATCGGCCACGCAGCGGCGTCGCCGAGCGCGCAGATGGTATGGCCCTCGATCTGCCTGGTGACTTCGAGCAGCATGTCGATCTCGCGCTTGTGCGCGCGGCCCTCCGCCATCCGCGTCAGCACCCGCCACATCCAGCCGGTGCCCTCGCGGCACGGCGTGCACTGGCCGCAGCTTTCATGCTTGTAGAAATAGGAGATGCGCGCGATGGCGCGGATCAGATCGGTGGACTTGTCCATCACGATCACGGCGGCGGTGCCGAGGCCCGAGCGCAGCTTGCCGAGGCTGTCGAAATCCATCGGCGTATCGATGATCTGCTCGGCCGGCACCATGCGCACCGACGATCCGCCCGGGATCACCGCCTTGAGATTGTCCCAGCCGCCGCGGATGCCGCCGCAGTGTTTCTCGATCAGTTCGCGAAACGGAATCCCCATCGCCTCTTCGACGTTGCAGGGGCGCTCGACGTGGCCGGACACGCAGAACAGCTTGGTGCCGACATTGTTGGGGCGGCCGATGCCGGCGAACCAGGCCGCGCCGCGGCGCAGGATGTCGGGCGCGACCGCGATCGACTCCACGTTGTTGACGGTCGTGGGACAGCCGTAGAGCCCCACATTGGCCGGGAACGGCGGCTTCAGCCGCGGCTGGCCCTTCTTGCCCTCGAGGCTTTCGAGCAGCGCGGTCTCCTCGCCGCAGATGTAGGCGCCGGCGCCGTGCGCGACGTGGAGGTCGAACGGAAAGCCGTTGACGTTGTCCTTGCCGAGCAGGTTCGCCTCATAGGCCTGGTCGATCGCGGCCTGCAGATGCTCGCGCTCGCGGATGAATTCGCCGCGGACGTAGATGTAGCCGACATGGGCGTTCATCGCGCAGCCGGCGATCAAACAGCCTTCGATAAGGAGATGCGGATCGTGCCGCATGATCTCGCGATCCTTGCAGGTGCCGGGCTCGGATTCGTCGGCATTGACGACGAGATAGCTCGGGCGGCCGTCCGAGGAGTCCTTCGGCATGAACGACCATTTCAGCCCGGTCGGAAATCCGGCGCCGCCGCGGCCGCGCAGGCCCGACGCCTTCATCTCGGCGATGATCCAGTCGCGTCCCTTGCCGATGATGTCCTTCGTGCCATCCCAGGCGCCGCGGCTGCGCGCGCCCTCGAGGCCCCAGTCCTCGAGGCCGTAGAGATTACGGAAAATCCGGTCCTTGTCGTCGAGCATGACTGAGCTTTCCGATCAGCGGTTCGACTGCATGTAGGCCAGTCCGGCGGCGCATCCGCCGAACGCCAGTGCCCATGGCAGGCTGAATTCCAGCGTGGCGCCCAGCGTGTAGCGCTGCAGCAGGAAAATGAAGCCCGCGGCGGCCAGCGTGTGCAGCAGGATGCAACGCGCCTTCTGCATCGCCGCGTTCCTCTTCGATACGCCCAAGACGGCCGTGCGGGCAAATCTCATGCGTCGTCCTTCTGCGTGGCATCGCCCATCGGCGGCTTGGGCGCCGGACGCTCCTGAACGTTGGCGGCGCTGCCGGGCTTTTTCGGCTCGGCGTCGGTCAGCGCGGGACCCGTATTGCCGGTTCCCGATGCATTGATCGTGCCGTTGCCCTTCAGCGTAGTCGGACCGCCGATCGGCGCCGAAAACTGCCGGCCGTTCTGCGGGCCCGGCTTCGGCGGATGACCGGCGGCGAAGCCGTCGAGCAGCTTGCCGAAGCTCTCGGCCGTCAGATCCTCGTAGGTGTCCTTCCAGATCAGAACCATCGGCGCGTTGACGCAGGCGCCGAGGCACTCGACCTCCTCCCAACTGAAGTCCCGGTCGGGCGACAGATGAAACGGCTCGTGGTTGATGCGGTGCCGGCACACCTCGATGAGGTCGGCCGCGCCGCGCAGCCGGCACGGCGTCGTCCCGCAGACCTGCACATGCGCTTTCTTGCCCACCGGGTGAAGCTGAAACATCGTATAGAAGGTCGCCACCTCCAGCGCGCGAATATAGGCCATCTGCAACATGTCGGCGATCGCGCGGATCGCCGCCTCCGGCACCCAGCCGGCATGCTGCTCCTGCGCCCGCCACATGATCGCGATCACCGCGGAGGCCTGACGGCCCGGCGGATATTTGGCTATCTCGCGCCTGGCCCAGGCGGCGTTCTCGTCCGTGAACGCGAAGCTCGCAGGCTGCAGCTCTTTCGGGGCCAATCGTCGGACCGACATCGTCGCTAGACTCTCGTTGAACGTGCGTCGACGCGCCAGCAGCCGCGCGCCGGAACGTTGCGGACGCGCGCCGTCATCGATCGACCTCGCCGAACACGATATCGAGCGAGCCCAGGATCGCCGAGACGTCGGCCAAAAGATGGCCCTTGCAGATGAAGTCCATCGCCTGCAGATGCGCAAAGCCCGGCGCGCGGATCTTGCACTTGTAGGGCTTGTTAGTGCCGTCGGCGACGAGATACACGCCGAACTCGCCCTTCGGCGCCTCGACCGCGACATAGACCTCGCCGGCCGGCACGCGGAAGCCTTCGGTGTAGAGCTTGAAGTGGTGGATCAGCGCCTCCATCGAGCGCTTCATCTCGCCGCGGC
>CAXUBE010000177.1:0-5541 GCA_964249215.1 uncultured Rhodopseudomonas sp.
GTCGTTCGGCGGTCCGCCCGGGCCGCCGCCGGGCGGGCAGGCGGCTTCCGACGAATGCATGAAGGGCTTCATGTCGCTGCGGCAGGACGCCGAAAAGAAGGGCGCGTTGATCAAGGCCGCCAGCGATCGCCATGCGCCGCCCGACGAAGCCTGCAAGCTGATCGGCAATTTCTCGGCGGTCGAGACCAAAATGGTCAAATATGTCGAGGTCAACAGCGCGCGCTGCGGAATCCCGCCGCAGGTGACCGATCAGTTGCGCACCGGCCACAAGAACACCGAGGCGATGCGGCAGAAGGTCTGCGCGGTGGCATCGCAGCCGCGCCCGCAGGCGGGCCCGAGTCTCAGCGAGGTGCTGGGGTCGTCCGCCGCGCTGCCGGAGGCCAATGCGTCGGCGAAGCGCAGCGGCGGCAGCACCTTCGATACGCTGAACGGCAACGTGCTCTCGCGATGACGCGTTCTCAATGAGGCGCCCGCGATGAGGCCGCCGCGATGAGCGATGCGGCGGCGCGCGTTGCGGATGCGACCGGAAACTGGGTCGATACGCATGCGCCGCTTTGGTCGCGGCCCTATCTGCGGCTGTCGCGGCTCGACCGGCCGATCGGCTCGTGGCTGCTGCTGATGCCGTGCTGGTGGTCGGCCGCGCTCGCCGCCGGCGTCGCGCACGATATCGGCCGCCTGCCGCTGACCGCCGCGTTGTTCTTCGTCGGCGCATTCGCGATGCGCGGCGCCGGCTGCACCTGGAACGACATCACCGACCGCGATCTCGACGCCCGCGTCGAGCGCACGCGGTCGCGGCCGATCCCGGCCGGGCAGGTTAGCGTGCGGCAGGCTGTTGCATTCCTTGTGTTGCAGGCGCTGGTCGGACTCACCGTGCTGCTGCAGTTCAACGGCTTTGCGGTCGTAACCGGCATCGCCTCGCTGCTGATCGTCGCGGCCTATCCGTTCATGAAGCGCATCACCTACTGGCCGCAGGTCGTGCTCGGGCTGGCGTTTTCCTGGGGCGCGCCGATGGGCTTTGCGGTGATCCTCGGCCGGATCGATGCCGCGGCGCTGGCGCTGTACGCCGGGTCGATCTGCTGGGTGACCGGCTATGATACCATCTACGCGCATCAGGACAGCGAGGACGATCTGATGATCGGGATCAAATCCACCGCATTGTTGTTCGGCGAACGCACCCGGCCGGCGCTGTCGGCGTTCTACGCGCTCGCCGTCGTGCTGATCGGCGCGGCGTTTGCGCTGTGCGACGCGCGCTGGCCGGCCTGGCTCGGGCTTGCGGCTTTCGCCGCGCATCTGGCGTGGCAGGTCGCAGCACTCGATATCGGCGATGCCGCGGATTGTCTGCGGCTGTTCAAGTCGAACCGCGACGCCGGGCTGCTGCTGTTCGCGGGACTGCTGATCGACGCGATCATCCGCAGTTAGTCGCGCGCGATGATCTCGCGCTCACCCTGATAGTTGCCGGGCGCGCCGATCAGATCGCCGGCGCGGCGGCGCACCAGGAATCCCGGACGCCGTGATCTGATCGCGGTGTGGCGACGGCGACGCTGCGCCGGCTCCGGGGGCTGGTCTTCCGGCAGCACCGGCAGCGCGAAAATCTCGCTCCATGCCAGCGACGCGGTCTCGATTTCGGAATCGTCGGCGCTGACGCACAGGGGAATCGACAGCGACGGGTCGCGATGCAGCAGCACCAGCATCCGGCTGTCGTCGAGCCCGCGCGATGCGATGCCGAGGAAGTCGCTGACCCGAACGGTGACCGCCATCCGCATGCCGCGCACGGCGCGGTGCAGGACGACGCGCTCGCGGTGCAATTCGATCTGCCGCACGGCGCCGTCGGCGCGCACGTCATGCGCGTCGAAGCGCAGCGGAAGAGAGAGGGGGTCGAGCCGCAATGCACGGCCCGACCCCGCGGGATAGCCCCCGCCTGTTGCTGTTTGACGCCTCAAGGTTCTCATCTCCCCGCCGGGATTATGCTCCCGGTCGATGCGGGGACTATGCCCGAGGGCGTGCTGGAATCGCTTAAAAAGGCTGGTTAACCGCTTCTCTCGCGCCATGCATTCGCCCGCATGATTGACAGAAGCTTGGGCGACATGATTGACGAGAACTTGCGCGGCGGGCGAACAATTGATTGCTCTCGCCATCGACAGATGCTTGAAGTCGGCATGAATCGGGCACATCTGGACATTCGAAGGTCCTGATTCGGGCGTCCTTACGATCACTATCAATCCTCGGGAATTTGTTCGTGAACTCTTCACCAAGCGCGCGCGCGTCGTCGCCGATCACATCCGCGCAGTCGGATCTGCTCGATCAGTCCGCGCTGAGCACGCTGGCGCAGCGCCTTGTCGAGGCGGCCAGGCGCGCCGGCGCCGATGCCGCGGATGCCGTCGCGGTGCGTGGCGTCGCGCATGGCGTCGAACTACGCGACGGCCGCGTGCAGGAATCCGAACGCTCCGAGAGCGACGATGTCGGCCTGCGCGTGCTGGTCGGCCGCCGCCAGGCGGTGGTATCGACCAACGACGTCGGCGGCGACGGCGTCCCGCGGCTTGCCGAACGCGCGGTGGCGATGGCGAAGGTCGCGCCCGATGACGCCTATGTCGGGCTTGCCGATCCGTCGCAGCTCGCGCGAGACTTTCCCGAACTCGATCTGCTCGACCCGGACACGCCGTCGACCGCGGAACTCGAACGGCGTGCGCGCGAAGCCGAAGCCGCTGCGCTCGCGGTCAAGTGCGTCAGCAAATCCGGCGGGGCGTCGGCGTCGTCCGGAATCGGCGGCATGGTGTTGGTGACGTCGACCGGTTTCCACGGCGCGTATCTGCGCTCGAGCCAGGGCATCTCGATGACGGCGATCGTCGGCGTGGGCACCGGCATGGAGCGCGACTACGATTTCACCTCGGCGCTGCACGGATCCGATCTCGCGTCCCCCGCCAGCGTCGGACGCAGCGCCGGCGAGCGCGCGGTCGCGCGCGGCAATCCGCGCAAGGTCGCGACCTGCAAGGTGCCGGTGATCTTCGATCCGCGGGTCGCGGGCTCACTGATCGGACATCTGGTCGGCGCGGCGAACGGCGCGTCGATCGCGCGCAAGACCAGCTTCCTGAAGGACCGCCTCGGCGAGCGGCTGTTCGACAACGACATCCGCATCGTCGACGATCCGCTGCGGGTGCGCGGGCTGCGCTCGCAATCCTTCGATGCCGAAGGCGTCGCGGTGAAGAAGCTCGCGATCGTCGACGACGGCGTGCTGACGTCGTGGCTTTTGGATTGCGCGACCGCGCGCGAATTAGGGCTCGTGACCACCGGCCACGCCCATCGCGGCGTGTCGTCCTCGCCGTCGCCGGGCGCGTATAATCTTCATCTCGAACCCGGCGCGCTCACGCCCGCCGAACTGATGTCCGATATCAAGGAAGGCTTCTACGTGACCGATCTGATCGGCTCCGGCGTCAACGGCGTGACCGGCGACTACAGCCGCGGCGCCGCCGGCTTCTGGATCGAGAACGGCGAGTGCACCTACGCGGTCAGCGAGGTCACGATCGCCGGGCACCTGATCGAGATGTACCGCACGCTGCGCCCCGCCAACGATCTCGCCTTTCGCTACGGCGTCAATTCGCCGACGCTGCGCGTCGAAGGGCTGACGGTTGCCGGACGCTGATGCTCGTCGCAACCGCGCGCGCGATCGGCAATTGCTCGCCGATACGGTGCGCGAGGCCGGTGCGCTCGGTCTCGCAATGTTCGGGACCGACCTGCGCAACTGGACCAAGGGCGCGTCATCGCCGGTGTCCGAAGCCGATATCGCCGTCAACGACCTGATCCGCGAGCGCCTGCAAACCGTCACGCCGGAATATGGCTGGCTGTCGGAGGAAAGCGCCGACGATCCCGCGCGGCTCGACAACGCGCTGGTCTGGATCGTCGATCCGATCGACGGCACCCGCGGTTACCTCGCCGGTCGGCACGACTGGTGCGTCAGCGCCGCATTGGTGGAACACGGATCGCCGATTCTCGGCGCGGTGTTCGCGCCGGTGACGAAGGAATTCTTCCTTGCGGAGCGCGGCGGCGGCACCACGCTCAACGGCGTGCCGA
Source organism: uncultured Rhodopseudomonas sp. (assembly GCA_964249215.1). Lineage (GTDB taxonomy): Bacteria > Pseudomonadota > Alphaproteobacteria > Rhizobiales > Xanthobacteraceae > CAXUBE01. The sequence continues at coordinate 4,066 of CAXUBE010000177.1, forward strand.
TCAGCAGCGCCGACGGCGTGGCGCTCGATTATACGCGGATCGCCGGGCCGAAGCCGCTGGTGGAACGGCTCGGCATGCCGGGCGGCGCGAGCCTGCATCCGCGGATCGGCTCGCTGGCGCTGCGGCTTTGTCGCGTCGCCGACCGCGGGCTCGATGCCGCGTTCGCCGGCGGCCAGAGCCGCGACTGGGACCTTGCGGCGGCCGATTTGATCGTGCACGAAGCGAATGGTAGAATGACGGCGCTTGCGGGCGACGCGATCGTCTACAACCGCGCCGACGTCACGCACGGCGTGCTGGTGGCGGCGGGCCGGGACCGTCACGCGAATATTGTCGCGCGTTTTCGCGATCGCCACGTAGGCTGAACAACACGTCGGCTGAACAAATCGTGTCGTCGTGGTGGGAGAAATTCGATGCCGGACAATCCGCAGCAATTGCTCCATCTGGTGATCGGCGGCGAACTGACGGCGCTCGACGGCACCACGTTCCGCGACCTCGACAAGCTCGACATCGTCGGCGTGTATCCGAACTACGCGACCGCCTATGCCGCGTGGAAGGCGAAGGCGCAGCAGACCGTCGACAACGCCCACATGCGCTATTTCGTGGTCCATCTCCACCGGCTGCTGGATCCGACGCAAGACGTGAAGCCGCCGCGTTGACCGGCGTCCGATGATCGCCGACCAGCAACTCCCGATGACTCTGCGCGTCTATCAGAAGCTGTCCGCGGCCGCGGCGCCGCTCGCGCCGGTGCTGATCGGCCGCCGCCTGAAGCAGGGCAAGGAGGACGCCGCGCGCGTCAATGAGCGCCGCGGCGTCACCAGCGACACCCGCCCGCGCGGACCGCTGGTGTGGATCCACGGCGCCAGCGTCGGCGAAGTGCTGGCCTCGGCGGCGCTGATCGAACGGCTGCGCGCGCTCAACATCCGCATCCTGCTCACCTCCGGCACCGTGACCTCGGCGCAGGTGGTGGCGAAACGGTTTCCGCCCGACATCATCCACCAATACGTGCCGTATGATTCGCCGCGCTTCGTCGCGCGATTTCTCGATCACTGGCGGCCGAGCCTGGCGCTGTTCATCGAATCCGACCTGTGGCCTAACCTCATTCTCGCCGGCGCCGCGCGGCGGCTGCCGATGGTGCTGATCAACGGGCGGATGTCGCCGCGCTCGTTCCCGCGCTGGCGCCGCGCCGCCAATACGATCGGCGCGCTGCTCGGACGGTTCGATGTCTGCATGGCGCAATCCGGTGCCGACGCGGAGCGTTTCGCCGCGCTCGGCAGCCGCAACGTCATCACCACGGGCAATCTCAAGCTCGACGTCGAGCCGCCGCCGGCAGATGCCGCGCGGCTGGAGCGGCTGATGGGCGTCACCCGCGGCCGGCCCGTGGTGGTGTCGGCGTCGACCCATCCCGGCGAAGAGGACATCCTGCTCGGCGTTCACCGCGCGCTGGCCGGCTTCTTTCCGACGCTGCTGAGCGTGATC
>CAXUBE010000177.1:5551-5789 GCA_964249215.1 uncultured Rhodopseudomonas sp.
GCGCGAGGAATTGCCGGGCGCCGGCACCGCGATCTACGTCGCCGACACCATGGGCGAACTCGGCCTGTTCTACCGGCTGGCGCCGATCGTGTTCATGGGCGGCTCGCTGGTCGCGCATGGCGGCCAGAACCCGATCGAGGCGGTGAAGCTCGGCGCCGCGATCGTGCACGGCCCGCATGTGGCGAATTTCGCCGACGTCTATGCGGCGCTCGACGGCGCCGGCGGCGCCGCATAGACG
>CAXUBE010000178.1:0-5774 GCA_964249215.1 uncultured Rhodopseudomonas sp.
GATGGCGCGCGCGATCTACCCGGTCCACGCGCCGCTCGACGGCGATCTGATATTCGCGGCCGCGACCGGCGCCAAGCCGATGGATCCCTTGGTCGGGCTGACCGAACTCGGCATGCTCGCCGGCAACGCCGTGTCGCGGGCGATCGCGCGCGGCGTGTTCGAGGCGACCGCGCTGCCGTTCGCCGGCGCGCTGCCGGCCTGGCGCGAGCGCTATCTCAAACGGTAACCGAGAGCGCGCCTGCCGACGAAGACAGCGAATGCGCCTGGCGCTGGATCAATTGCTAGATGAAATTGTACGACGAGGTCGCCGTACGCGACGCGCTGCCGGTGCCGCTCGCGCCGGTCGGCGCCGACGTCGTCGAGACCTTGGAGCCGTCGGCATAAGTGAGCGACGTAGTGACGGTGCCGTCGCTGTTGGTGGTGCTGGTGCTCGACGCGCCTTGCAGCGCCTGCATCAAGAAATCGTTCGCCGAACCGTCGGCGCTGCCGCCCGGACCGACCACGCCGCCATTGCCGACATGCGGATGATGTCTGCCCTTGCCGGCGCCCTTCAGCGCCGATGTCAGTTCGGAGAGGCTGACCGAGCCGTCGCCATCCTTGTCGAGCTTGCCGAACACGTCGTCGGCATTGGCGACATTGCTGCCGCCGGCGCCGAGCGCCGACTCGAATTCCGTCTTGCTGATCTTGCCGTCGCCATTGCCGTCGAGCTGCGCGAACAGATCCTGCAGCGGATCGCTCGGCGTGCTCCCGGTGCTGGCCTGGCCTTGCGCCGCAAGCAGCGTCTTCAGCGTCTCCGGCGCGATGCCGAGCGTGCCGGACACCGACGAGGTCTGCGCGTCCACGGTATCGGCCGACGAGATGACGCGGTCGGCGCCAAAGTCGCTTTGCTTGCCGCCGGTAAAACCGGTAGTCGCCTTCGACGACGATTTCGACGAATTGATTGCGTCGAACAGCGAGGTGATAGCGCCAAGGGCAGGCAGCATGGTTCGGCTCCGGGATCACGCGGGGAATGTCGTCGCGATCGTTCGAACCTGATCAGCAAGCGACATGCCAGGGCATGCGAAGCCGCGCGGGCCTGCAATCATTGGGTTATTCCTGCGCGGCGCGCGATCCGCGGCGGGACAAAATTGCCGGCGCGGCAAAACTTGCCGGCTTCGCGCGCGCAACATGACCGGTGCCGCGGCCCGCATTGCTCCGTCGCATGGCGCATGTTAGCGAACGCCATACGCATGTCCCTTCGCGATTTCGGAAAGCCGCGTCCGTGCCGTCTTTCACGCCTCGACCACTTGTCATCGCGCCGTCGATTCTCGCCGCGGATTTTTCGAAGCTCGGCGAGGAGGTCCGCGCGGTGGATCAGGCCGGCGCCGACTGGATGCATCTCGACGTGATGGACGGCCATTTCGTGCCGAACATTTCCTACGGCCCCGACGTCATCAAGGCGATGCGGCCGCATACCAAGAAGATATTCGACGCGCATCTGATGATCGCGCCGTGCGACCCTTATCTGGAGGCGTTCGCCAAGGCCGGCTGCGACCACATCACCGTGCATGCCGAGGCCGGTCCTCATCTGCACCGCTCATTGCAGGCGATCCGCGCGCTCGGCAAGAAGGCCGGCGTCTCGCTCAATCCCGGCACGCCGCTGACCGCGATCGAATACGTCATCGACATGGTCGATCTGGTTTTGGTGATGTCGGTCAATCCGGGCTTCGGCGGCCAGGCGTTCATCTCCTCCGCGCTCGGCAAGATTTCCGATCTTCGGGCGATGACCGCGGGGCGGCCGATCGACATCGAGGTCGACGGCGGGGTGTCGTCGGCGGTGGCGGGCGCCCTCGCCGCGGCCGGCGCCAATGCGTTCGTCGCCGGCTCCGCGGTGTTCAAGGGCGGCACGATAGAGAGCTACAAGGCCAATATTGACGGCATTCGTGGGGCCGCCGCAGGTGCGAGAGGCGAGATGGTTTAGAGGAGTGTTCTTATGCCGCGCTAGAGTGCATGAACTCTCCCTGGCCGCGCGATTGGCTTTGCCGATCAGCCCCGCTCACCCGCAACGCGAACGTCGCTACAAATATTTCGCATCATCCCCGACCAAAAGATCGCGCGCACCGTTTGAGACTGGGAAGCCTAATCCCGACCAGTCGTCACTCCAGTTCAACAACTGGGCTTTAAATTCCTTGCTGCAGTTGAGTTCGGCTCCGACAATCGTCAACGCGCAGAGAAGCGCCTGAATCGCATCCGATCCGCCGGCGGAGCCTCGACGATCGCGATCTGGCCAACCAATCCGCCAATCAGAAAACCAGGAATTCTTGCGCTGTTCGGGCCAGAACACCTGAATCGCCACATCGACCGATCCATCGCCAGTTTTCAACTTTAGAAATCGTTCCATCGCTTCTGGCATGTTCAGAACCTCAACGCAGGAATTGATCGCCCACGAAGGCAAGCGGAGTAACGTTCGGCTGCCTGTTGCCAAAAACTTCGCAGTCTCACCGTATTACAGATGAAGGTGTCCCGCGCATATTGCGCTTCGCACTCTGCGTCACGATTTGTGGTGTTCGCAGCTACTTGATCGGCAACCGTCCACCGGCCGTGCCAATCGCGCGGCTGCTCGGGATCGAACGCCAGCCATGCCAAAGCCATCGCCGTCCCTGCCATCCCTGAGCGTCCGCATCGACCTTGAGTCCCGGGGTCGGATCGGGCCGGGCAAGATTCAGTTACTGGAGCACATCCGCGACCACGGCTCGATTTCCGCGGCGGGGCGCGAGATGGACATGTCCTACAAGCGGGCCTGGGATCTGGTCGACGAGATCAACCGCATTTGCGGACAGGTCGCCGTGTCCCGGCAGGCCGGCGGCAAGAACGGCGGCGGCGCGGTTCTGACGGCTTTCGGGACATCGCTGATCGCGCGCTACCGCACGATCGAGCGCAGCGCCCTGACGGCGGCCCGCAAGCAACTCGAAGAGCTGCACGCCGACATCGCGCAATCGCGCAAGTCGTTGACGGCCAGAACGTCCCGCTGACGCGGCGCAATTCCCTCCCCCGCTCTTTTCTGTTAAAGCGCGGGTCACCCCTGCCGCTGAGTCCTTGATGATCCCGCGCTACGCCCGTCCGGAAATGGCTTCGATCTGGGAGCCGCTGACCCGGTTTCACATCTGGTTCGAGATCGAGGCGCATGCCGCCGACGCGCAGGCCGAACTCGGCGTGATCCCGAGATCCGCCGCGCAGGCGATCTGGGCCGGCGGCAAGGATGCCGCGTTCGACGTGGCGCGGATCGACGCCATCGAGCGCGAGGTCAAGCACGACGTCATCGCCTTCCTGACGCATCTCGCCGAATTCGTCGGCCCGGACTCGCGCTTCGTGCATCAGGGCATGACCTCGTCCGACGTGCTCGACACCTGCTTCAACGTGCAGCTCGTGCGCGCCGCGGATCTGCTGCTCGCCGACATCGACAAGGTGCTCGCGGCGCTGAAGATGCGCGCCTTCGAGCACAAGATGACCCCGGCGATCGGCCGCTCGCACGGCATCCACGCCGAGCCGGTGACGTTCGGGCTGAAGATGGCCTACGCCTATGCCGAATTCGCCCGCGCCCGCGAGCGCATGGTCGCGGCGCGCCGCGAGGTCGCGACCTGCGCGATTTCCGGCTCGGTCGGCACCTTCGCGCATATCGATCCGCGCGTCGAAGAACACGTCGCCAAGGCGATGGGGCTTGCGGTCGAGCCGATCTCGACCCAGGTGATCCCGCGCGACCGCCATGCGATGTATTTCGCCACGCTGGGCGTGATCGCCTCGTCGGTCGAGCGGCTCGCCACCGAAATCCGCCATCTGCAGCGCACCGAGGTGCTGGAGGCCGAGGAATTCTTCTCGGCGGGCCAGAAGGGCTCGTCCTCGATGCCGCACAAGCGCAATCCGGTGCTGACCGAAAACCTGACCGGATTGGCGCGGATGGTGCGCGCCTATGCGATGCCGGCGATGGAAAACGTGGTGCTGTGGCACGAGCGCGACATCTCGCATTCGTCCGCCGAACGGATGATCGCGCCGGACGCCACGGTGACGCTGGACTTCGCGCTCAATCGCTTGGCCGGCGTGATCGAGAAGCTGGTGGTGTATCCCGAAAACATGCGCAAGAATCTCGACCGGCTGGGCGGCCTGATCCATTCGCAGCGGCTGTTGACGGCGCTGACCCAGAAAGGCTGTTCGCGCGAGCAATCCTACGCGCTGGTGCAGCGCAACGCGATGCCGGTGTGGCGCGGCGAAGGCGACTTCCAGTCGCTTCTCCAGGCCGACGCCGATGTGAAGACGTATCTGTCCGATGCCGAGATCGCCGAGCAATTCGACCTCGGCTATCACCTCAAGCACGTCGATACGATCTTCACGCGCGTGTTCGGGTAGCAGTCTCTCCAGGATGAATTCCCAACCGCGCGCTGCGCGCTGTTGCCGCAGCGGGCGTCAGTCCGGCGTGCCTTTCAGCATCCGCGCGTTGACGTCGTCATCGGCGACGAACTGATGATACAGCGCCGCAATGAAATGCAGCGCGACGAGGCCCATCAGCACATAGGCGCCGTAGATGTGCAGGTCCTCGAACTGATCGGCGGCGGCCTTGTCCGGCGAGGTGAATTGCGGCACCTTGAACAGGCCGAACCAATCCGCGTAGTTCGGCGTGTGCGCGCCGGAATGCGCCCAGCCGAACAGCGCGACGACGATGGTCAGAAGATACAGCGCCACGTGGCTGGCGCGCGCCGCCCATCGCTGCCAGAGCGGCATGCCGGGCGGCGCAACCGGCACCGGATTGACGCCGCGCCAGATCAGCCGCAGCACCATCAGCAGCAGCACGAGATAGCCAATGTCGGCATGGATAGAGCGGTGGTAAAAACGCTCCGGCCGCGCCGCGACGTGGTTCATCCACCAGCCATAGGCCAGCATGCCGATGATCAGGATTGCGAGGCCCCAATGCAGCGCGCGCGACACCACGCCCCAGCCATGATCGGTATTGCGCAGCATGAATCAGCGTTGCCTTTCAGTCGGTTACGGGGTTCACCGCCCGCGATCTGGCCGTCGCCGCCTGGCCATGCAAAACTATGGTAACCAAATCACCATAGATTCCAAACGTGACCGCGCCAGCCAAAATTCTCGTGTTCGACTCCGGCCTCGGCGGCCTTACCGTGCTGCGCGAGGTGGTGCGGGCGCGGCCGGATGCGCGTTACGTCTATGTCGCGGACGACGCGTTTTTCCCCTACGGCCATCATGGCGAGCACGCGATCGTCGCCCGCGTCGTGCCGCTGATCGGCGAATTGATTGCGGCGCACGCCCCCGATCTGGTGGTGATCGCCTGCAACACCGCCTCGACGCTGGTGATGGCGCATCTGCGCGCCGCCTATACGGTGCGCTTCGTCGGCACCGTGCCGGCGATCAAGCCGGCATGCGCGCAGTCGCGCTCGCGGATGGTGTCGGTGCTGGGCACCCGCGGCACCGTGAAACGCGAATACACCCACGCGCTGATCCGGGATTTCGCGCAAGGCTGCGCCGTGACGCTGGTCGGTGCCGCCGACCTCGCGGCGTTCGCCGAAGCGGCCCTCGGCGGCGCCGAGGTGGCCGACCGCGATATCCTCGGCGAGATCGCGCCGTGTTTCGTCGGCAACGCCGGCGGGCCGCGCACCGACACCGTGGTGCTGGCCTGCACGCATTATCCGCTGCTGCTCGATCGGCTGGCAAAGCTGGCGCCCTGGCCGGTCGACTGGATCGATCCGGCGCCAGCGATCGCCCGCCGCGTCTCCGACCTGCTCGGC
>CAXUBE010000179.1:0-3730 GCA_964249215.1 uncultured Rhodopseudomonas sp.
TCGTCCGGCGCGGCGTCGGCGTGCCGCGGCCGCGCACCCTCCCGCGCCGCCGCCTGCAAGTCCTGCAGCTCGGCCTCGAGATACTCGTTGGCCATGATCAGCGCCTTGATCGCGCCGCGCAGGCTGCCGCTGCACATCGCGATCGCCTGGTCGCAGGCCTGCTCGTAAGGATCCGGAAGCTGTTGCGCAGGGTGGGCCATCGCAGGTCTCCGTCGGTGCGGGATGATGGGATCATGTTCCTGTTTTGTTCTTTACAAGTCAAGCCCGCCCGCAAGCTGTCCACCGGCGTCAGGCGGCCGGTCCGCGGATGCGCGCAAGCCTGCGCCGCGCGGGGCGTCCGGTTCGTCCTCACATTTGATTAACGACAAGGGACTAACATTCCCGGCAAACCCGTGGGGCGCACCGGATCGCGCCGCGCCGCGGGCAACTGCCGTGAACCCCATGCCGTTACGGCCCGTCATCGTCATGCTGTCAGGCCTCGCGCTCGCCGCGTGCTCGTCCGGCGACGACACCACGGCATCGAGCTCGGCCTGCGCGCAGAAGCTCTACAGCCCGTACAATCCCAGGGACCTCAGGCAATGCGTCGGCGCCTGCAAGGCCTGCGACAACGGCAACACCAACACCTGCACCACCTCCTGCACGCTGAGGGGCGCACGCTAGGGCAAGATCCGGAAAAGTAGGTGCCGGTTCCGAAAAGATCATGCTCAAACACAGTGATCGAGCGGGATGACGATTCGAAGAGAAGTCATCACGCGCGCTACGCCGCGCGGGCAGGGCAGGGATGGCATTCGGGTCGTTACATTGTATGGTGCGCGCCACGCGCTCGTAGCTCAGCTGGATAGAGCATCGGATTTCGATTCCGAGGGTCGGGAGTTCGAATCTCTCCGAGCGCGCCATCGCTTGCGAACCGAGCCTGCGCCGCCCGCTTTTCGCCGGATTGCGATGCTTAACGAAATCCAAACGCTCTGCCGCCAAAGTCGACCCGCGGGCGGCGACGCCGTCCGAACCGACACCCCGGATTGAAGACCGACCGATGCGCGCTCTCGCCGTCCTGCTGCCTTCGCTGATGTTCGCCGCCTCTCCGGCGCGCGCCGATCTGCACATCACCCGCGACCACGGCGGCTACGTCACCGAATACAAGGCGAAATACGAGAAGATCCGCGACAACCGCGAGCGCGTCATCATCGACGGCATCTGCAATTCGGCCTGCACCATGGTGTTGGGCATCGTGCCGATGAACAAGGTCTGCGTGACGCCGCGCGCCAGCCTCGGCTTTCACCAGGCCTATTACGACAAGGCCTTCACCTTCGGCATCAAGGTCACCAGCCGCGAAGGCACCTCCGATCTGATGTCGTATTATCCGCAGCCGGTGAAAGAATGGATCAGTCGCAATGGCGGGCTGACCACCGAGATGAAGAAGATCAGGAACGGCGCCGATCTGTGGAAGATCGTCGATCCCTGTCCGGAAGATTTCTGACGGCTTCAGCCGGTCCGCATCAGGTGCGGACCTGGTCGCGGCCGCGCAGCTTCGCCTCGTACAGCAGCCGGTCGCGCGATGCGGAATCGCGAGCGCTTGCTCAATTTGGGCCGAACAATCCGTCTCATTGACCGGACCGCGAGCGGCGCGTCCGTCGCGTCCGTCGCGGTCGTCCTGTCAAACGGATTCTTCACCTGCGCCATCGGCGGGTTCGGATTGCCGCGTCGCTCGCCACGGAGCGGAGCAGGCGGCGTGCCCTAAAACGTCACCACGCCGCGGATGGATTCCCCGGTCTTCATCAGTTCGAATCCCTTGTTGATGTCGGACAGCGGCATCACATGGGTGATCATCGGGTCGATCGCGATCTTGCCCTGCATGTACCAGTCGACGATCCTTGGCACGTCGGTGCGGCCGCGCGCGCCGCCGAACGCGGTGCCTTTCCAGACCCGTCCGGTCACGAGCTGAAACGGCCGGGTTGCGATCTCGGCACCCGACGGCGCCACGCCGATCACGATCGACTGGCCCCAGCCGCGGTGGCACGCCTCCAGCGCCTGCCGCATCACGGTGACGTTGCCGGTGCAGTCGAAGGTGTAGTCCGCGCCGCCGATCTGGTCCGCGCCGGCTTTGGTCATGTCGACGAGGTGAGGGACGAGGTCCTTGCCGACGTCGTTCGGATTGACGAAATGCGTCATGCCGAAGCGCTCGCCCCACGCCTTGCGGCCGTTGTTGATGTCGACGCCGATGATCATGTCCGCGCCGGCGAGGCGCAAGCCCTGCAGCACGTTCAGCCCGATGCCGCCGAGGCCGAATACGATCGCCTTGGCGCCTTGCTCGACCTTGGCGGTGTTGATCACCGCGCCGATCCCGGTGGTGACGCCGCAGCCGATGTAGCAGACCTTGTCGAACGGCGCGTCGTCGCGGATCTTCGCCACCGCGATCTCCGGCAGCACCGTGTAGTTCGCGAACGTCGAGGTACCCATATAGTGGTGCACCGGCTTGCCCTGATACGAGAACCGCGACGTGCCGTCCGGCATCACGCCCTGTCCCTGGGTGGCGCGGATCGCCGTGCAGAGATTTGTCTTGCGCGACAGGCAGGACGGGCACTGCCGGCACTCCGGCGTGTAGAGCGGGATGACGTGATCGCCCTTCTTCACGCTGGTGACGCCGACGCCGACATCGACCACGATGCCGGCGCCCTCATGGCCGAGGATCGCCGGAAACAGCCCTTCCGGATCGGCGCCCGACAGCGTGAACTCGTCGGTGTGGCAGATGCCGGTCGCCTTGATCTCGACCAGCACTTCGCCCGCGCGTGGCCCCTCGAGCTGGACGGTCGTTACGTCAAGCGGTCTGCCGGCGGCAATGGCGACGGCGGCGCGAACATCCATGTGTTTCATCCTTGTTGTCGTTATGTGCCGCGCAGCGGGCGCTGCGCTTAAATTCAGCATTGCCGCGTATCATATGATCGGGCACTCAAAGCGGCAAATGAGTGCCGATTTCCAAAAACTGGTCGCGCGCGCGGCGCCGGCGCTGTTCGTGCTGCTGTGGAGCACCGGCTTCATCTGCACCAGATACGTGCTGAGCGGCGCCGAGCCGCTGACCTATCTGTCGATCCGCATGGTGCTGGTGGTGGCGGTGATGACGGCGGTCGCCGCGATCGCGCGGCCGCGCTGGCCGGATCGCGCAGGCATCGGCCACAGCATCGTCGCCGGATTCCTGGTGCACGGGTTCTATCTCGGAGGCACCGCGATCGCGATCGCGCATTCGATTCCGGCCGGGCTGTCGGCGCTGATCCCGGGGCTGCAGCCGCTGTTGACCTCGACGCTGGCGAACCGCTGGCTCGGCGAGCGCGTGAGCGCGCTGCAATGGACCGGGCTGCTCATCGGGCTCGGCGGCGCGCTGATGATCCTGCACGGCCGCAGCATGGGCGGCGACGCCGGCTGGGGCTGGTTCGCATCGGGCGTGTCGCTGGTCTCGATCACGGTCGGCACGCTGTACCAGAAACGGTTCTGCGGCGATATCGACTGGCGTGCCGGCAACATCGTGCAGTTTCTCGCGGCGTTGGCGCTGTTCGCCGCAGGCGCGACGCTGTTCGAGACCCGCCGCGTGAACTGGACCGCGGAATTCGTGCTGGCGCTGATCTGGCTGCTGCGCGCGCTGTCCGCCAATCATGGCGCCGGACGCCGGGCCGGGCTGGCGGCGCTGCTGGGCAGCCTCTTCTTCCTGTGGATGCCGGTGCGCACGCTGTATCTGGGC
>CAXUBE010000179.1:3740-5727 GCA_964249215.1 uncultured Rhodopseudomonas sp.
TTCTTCACGCTCCCGTCAGCGTAATACGTGTAGCTCGTCGTCGCACCGCTGGCGCTGATCTGGCTCGCGGTGGTGCTGTCGATCGGATCGATCGGATTGCTTTACTGGCTGATCCGCCGCTCCGGCGTGACCTCGGTCGCGAGCCTGTTTTACCTGGTGCCGGCGGTCACGGCGATCATGGCCTACGCGCTGTTCGACGAAACGCTCGATGCGGTCGCGATCGCCGGGATGGTGGCGTGCGCCGCCGCGGTGTTCCTGGTCAACCGCGCCGCGACGTAGCCCGTCTGTCGCGCGCTGCCCGCGGCACGAGGGCTGCGGCGCGGGCCTGGAAGCTGCGTGCGCGTCCGGAAGCTGCATCAGCCGGAGACTGCGCGCGCGTGACGTCCGGATGTCAGCGCTTGGATTTCTTGGCCTTCTTTTTCTTCTTGGGCGCGGTCTTCTTCGCGGCCTTTTTGGCCTTCTTGACCGTCTTCTTCAGGGTCTTCTTCGGCGCCGATTTCTTTGCGGTTTTCTTCGACGTCTTGGCCTTCTTTCCCGGAGCTTTCTTGGCCGGGGTTATCTTCTTGACGACCTTCTTGGCGGCCTTGCGGGCTTTCTTGACCACGGTCTTGGCGGCGTCCTGCGTCGCGGTCGCTGCGGTCGAGATCGCGTCTGTTACTTGTTCAACCATCGGCTTGTCGTCGTCCATGTCGTCCCCCAAGGGTTTGCTGAGCCGCGACGATAACCGATTCGCGGTAATCGTGCCGGGCCGTCCGTGGTTTCAATTGTTACGCACCGACGCGTAAGCTGCAAGCGCGCGTTCGCGTCCCACCTTGTGATCGATCAAAGGCTTTGGATAAGTCTTGCCGAGCGTCACCCCGGCAGCGGCAAGTTCGAGCGGCGTCGCGGTCCAGGGCTGATGGATCAGATCGGCCGGCAGCTTGGCGAGCTCCGGAATCCAGCGCCGCACATAGACGCCTTCGGGATCGAACTTCCCGCCCTGCAGGATCGGGTTGAACACGCGGAAGTAGGGCGCCGCGTCGGCGCCGCAGCCGGCGACCCATTGCCAGTTCGCAGGATTGCTGCCGGGGTCGGCATCGACTAGCGTGTCCCAGAACCAGCGTTCGCCGCAGCGCCAGTCGATCAGGAGATGCTTGACCAGAAACGAAGCGACCACCATGCGGACGCGGTTGTGCATCACGCCGGTGTGCCAGAGCTGCCGCATCCCGGCATCGACGATCGGATAGCCGGTGAGACCGCGCTGCCAGGCCTTGAGCGCCTTGCGGTCGGTCTTCCACGGGAAGCCGTCGAACGATGATTGCAGATTGCGCTCCGTCAGATCGGGCACGTCGAACAGCAGGTGCCGGCAGAATTCGCGCCAGCCGAGTTCGCTGAGGAATTTGTCGATATCGGCGCGGGCGGCGGGCCGTTCGGACGCTGCAAAGCGCGCCGCGTGCCAGACCTGCCGCGGGCTGATCTCGCCGAACCGCAGATGCGGCGACAGCGTCGAGGTGGCGTCGAAGTCGGGCCGGTCGCGGCCGGTGGCATAGCCGCCGACATGGGCCAGAAAGCGCTTCAGCAGGTCGTGCGCCTGCGCTTCGCCGGGCGTCCAGCTTTCCCGCAGGCCGCCGGCCCAGTCCGGACGGGTCGGCTCCAATCTCCAGTCCTCGACTTTGTCGCTGCCGGGGACCCGAGCGGCGCCGCGCAGCTTCCTCGGCGCGGGCAAAGGCGCCGGCGGATCACCCAGCGCAAGCACGCGTTTCCAGAACGGCGTGAACACGCGCAGGCCGCGGCCGTCCTTGCTGCGGATCGCGGCCGGTTTGGCCAACAGATCGCTGCGCGCGCGATGCGCGGCGACGTCCGTTTGCTGAAGCGCTTCAGCGAGGTCATCCGCCAGCGCAAGCTCGGCCGCGATCTCGATCTCGTTCCAGTACACCGCCGCCGCGCCGGTCTCTTGCGCAAGGCCGGCGATGACCTTGGCGGCCGCGCCGGAGCGCAACACCAGTTG
>CAXUBE010000180.1:0-315 GCA_964249215.1 uncultured Rhodopseudomonas sp.
GGACGCGCCACGCCCGGCCCCGCCCCTCGCTCCAGCGGCGGCGCGCCGGGGCACAGGGGTGGGTGGAAGAAGCGGTAGCTGCCGCGACAGAAATCTTGCGACGTTTCGGCTGATTTTGGGAACAACGGCTGCGAGTTCGTCCGCCACGGCAACGGCGACCACGAGATGTGAAAAGCCCAATTACCGGTCGACGTTTTCCGGTCGATTCCGTCACGCACGACATGCGAGTTTGCCGACGACTTATACGGGCGTGGCGCGTTAGTCCGCCATAAGTAGCTCCGCAGCAGCCACGGCGTGGTATTAATGCGCAAGCAC
>CAXUBE010000180.1:341-5688 GCA_964249215.1 uncultured Rhodopseudomonas sp.
GCGGCGTTGCGCTTGATCGCGATTTTCAGCGCGCGCTTCAAGGCACGGCCGTCGGTGACGCGTTTCAGACATTTGCGGCACAGCAAAATCGGCGGCGCGCGTTTCAGCCGCGCGGTGATGATCTCTGATCTGGCGTCCATGCATTCCATATAGGACGCACCACGCGCGACGGAAGCGCACGCCGCGGGCGTCCTACCAAACGCGCGAGCGCCGCCGCGCGCAATTGTGGCGGCAGTATGCGCGGCGCGCGGTCCGCGCGGCTTGGCGAAGCGGCCGCTTTGCATTAAAGCCAGCCGACTTCGCCTCAACGGACTTCACATGCACCTCACCAGACTGGTCTGCGCCGCGTTGTGCGTGCTCGCCGCCGCGCCCGCGCTGGCGCGCAAGGCAAAGCCGGTTCCGGCCGAACCGTTGCCGCCGGAATCGCAGACGCTGCTGCAGGACACGCTGCCCGACGCGCCGAAACACCTGCTGGCGTGCGACGGCATTTTCGGCAGGACCACCAGCCACTCCAAGCTCGCCGCGGAATTCGGCGCCAGGAACGTGGTGTTCAAGGAGGTCGACGGCGCCGAAGGCGGCAAGGACAAAGCCAGCGTGTTGTTCGACGACGATCCGACCCTGCGCGTCGTCGTGTATTGGCGCGACGTCGCCGGCAAGACCAATCCCAGCGAGATCGCCGTCGCCGCGCCGTCGACCTGGATCGGCCCGTCCGGCGTGCACAACGGTCTGACGCTGAAAGACCTCGAAACCATCAACGGCGGCGCCTTTCGGCTGAACGGCTTCGGCTGGGACGGCGGCGGCTTCGCCAAGGGCTTCAAGGGCGCGCTCGCCGCGCCCTCCGGCGGTTGCACGCTGACGGTGCGGTTCGAGCCGGGCATCGGCCCGCTGTCGCCGAAATACGCCCCGATCACCGGCGAAAAGGACGTGGCCTCGTCGAACCCGCTGATGCGCCGCGCCCGCCCGCAGGTCAGTCAATGGAGCATCAACTACTGACGGAAACGTTCGTTGCGATGTGATGCGGCCGGAAATTTGCGCTCCGCGGTCAAGCGCTTCGGGGATCGGCCGAGCAGCCGGATCGGCGACGCAAAAAAGGCCCCGTTCGCACGGGACCTTTTCGACGGCTCGCCGAGCAAGCTCAGTGCATTCAGTGCATCATGTGGCGGCGGCGCATCATTCCGTGATGACGCATGCCACGCATCGGGCGACGCATGCCGTGCCGCATCATGCGGTTCATGCTGTCACGGTGCATGCCGCCGTCGCGGTGCATGCCCGCCTGGCGCTGCATCATGCCGTCTTCAGCCGACGCCGGGGCCGCGGCAAAGATCGCGGCGGCTGCGGCGACCAACAAAGCCAACTTCTTCATTATCATCTCTCCTTGAGGAATATTCATCTTTGGTTTCGCGCACGACAATGCGTTCGTCCTCCGGAGGTTCCGTCGTGTGGCACCGGATTGCAGGATTTCGCGGAAACGCCGCGCAGGACCGTTTCGCTCTCAAAAAGCGGTGTCACCTTACCGGCCGAACGCGAAATGCGACGGGCCGTCCAGCGAATAGGCGCCGTCGGCATAGCCCTTCACGACCATCGCCGAGGTGATCATCACCGCCAGCGTCACGGTCGCGAAAATGAAGCCGACCCATTTCAATCCGTTGCGATCCGCCATCGTCGTCCCCCCCGCACGCGTTCGTCGAGCACGATCGTGTCCGGACCGTCTCCGTTCCTCAACAAGCCAGCACGACGTTCAGGAAATCCTAACGGCGCGCTCCGGCAGGGCCGGCTCCGTGAACACGGCTAGCGCTTTATTAAGATGCGATCGGCGCGCTGCGTAAGGACAAGCCCGTCACGGCGCCCTGGCGCAAGGAGCGAAGGTTTCGTTAACCTGCCCGGATCGATCAGCCGGCGGGCGCGCGCCGCGGCACGAAGGCCGACGCCAGAAAGGAGAACGCCAGTTCGCCGCGCTGGTTGACGCCGGAATTGCGCGCCTGCACGATGCCCCATCCCGGCCGCGAGACCGTCGGTCGCACGCTTTCCACCAGGCTCGCATAGCTGATGGTGTCGCCCGCCAGCACCGGCCTGATCCATTTAAGGTCGCGAAAACCGGGCGACGGCCCCCACACGGCGAGCGTCTCGCCGCGCGCGGCGGCTTCTGCCGAGGCGCGCTTGCGGTCGGCGACCAGAAGCTTCATGCACACCGAGCCGACATGCCAGCCGGATGCGGCCAACCCGCCGAACAGCGAGTTGCGGCCGGCCTCTTCGTCGAGATGAAAGAGTTGCGGATCGAACTGCCGCGCGAACGCCTTGATCGCGTCCGCGGTAAAGGTGAACGCGCCGAGTTCGCGGCGCAGGCCGATCTCGATGTCTTCGAGAAACCCCATGATCGGCCTTACTCCGGAGCGACGGCGTCGCGCCGCCGGACGATGATCGGCGAGACCATTTCGCCCAGCATCTGGCCGGCGGCGTTGCGCACGCCGCATTTGAAGGTGACGATGCCGGTGTCGGGCCGGCTGCGCGAGACGCGCGCCTCGGCGATATCGACCTCGAGGGTGAGATCGTCGCCCGGCCGCAACGGCGACAGCCAGCGCATTTCGTTGACGCCGGGCGAGCCGAGCGAGGCGGTACGCGCGATGAACCCGTCGAACATCATCCGCATCACGATCGAACACAGGTGCCAGCCTGATCCGGACAGGCCCCGCAGCAGCGACGCCTTCGCCGCCTCTTCATCCAGATGCATCGGCTGCGGATCGAATTCGGCGGCAAAGGCGATGATTTCCTTGCGCGTGACGTGGCGAGGTCCGAAACGACCGAAGTGTCCGGGCGGGAAGTCTTCGAAGCTGAGGATCATGACGGCATTTGCTGGGCGAAGCCCGATTGTGGCCGCTATTGAAGGCAATCACAAGACCGGCGCCGAGATTTGCGGGGAGCATGATGTTCGAATTTCGCGACTTGTTTCAGTGGGACCGTTTCATCACGCCCGCCATCATCAAGACGTTCTATTGGCTGGTCATCGCGTTGATGGTGCTGTTCGGCATTTCCGGAATTTTCTCGGGTCTGGCGGCGATGGCGATCAGCCCGTTCGGCGGATTCATCCTGGTGCTGTCGAGTCTCGCCGGCGTGGTCGTCGGCATCGTGTTTTCGCGGATCGCCGCGGAATTCATCCTGATCGTGTTCCGAATCAACGAACATCTCGGCGCCATCCGCGACCAGGGCATGCAGCATTGAGATGCTTTCGGGTCGTCATCCTGAGGTAGGACGCCGCTCTCGCGGCGAGCCCCGAAGGATGGCCGCATTTGCCGAATGTCATCCTTCGAGGCTTGCCCAAGATAACGGCGCATATGCGCCGTCGGGCTCGCACCTCAGGATGACGTCCGTCACCGTCGCTAATTATTGAACCGGAAATGCAGGACGTCGCCGTCGGCGACGACGTAGTCCTTGCCTTCCAGCCGCAGCCTGCCGCCCTCGCGCGCGCCGGCCTCGCCGCCGAACCCGACATAATCCGCATAGGCAATGGTCTCGGCGCGGATGAAGCCCTTCTCGAAATCGCTGTGGATCACGGCTGCGGCCTGCGGCGCGCGGGTGCCGCGATGAATGGTCCAGGCGCGGGCTTCCTTCGGGCCGACCGTGAAGTAGGTGATCAGATCGAGCAGTCGGTAGCCGGCCCGGATCAGCCGATCGAGCCCGGCCTCCTCCAGCCCGAGCGTTTCGAGAAATTCGGCGCGCTCCTCGCGCGACAAGGTCGCGATCTCGGATTCGATCTTGGCGGAGATCGCCACCGCGACCGCGCCCTCTTTCTCGGCATGCGCCATCACCGCCTGCGAAAAGCCGTTGCCCTGCGCCGCGGCGCCTTCCTCGACGTTGCAGACGTAGAGCACCGGCTTCGACGTCAGTAGCCCCAGCATCGCGAAGGCGCGTTCCTCGTCCGGTTTGCGCTCCAGAAACCGCGCCGGCCTGCCCTCGCGCAGCAGCACCAGCGCGCGCTGCACGAGATCGAGTTGCTCTTTGGCGTCCTTGTCGCTGCCCTTGGCTTTCTTCGCCAGATTGTCGACGCGCTTCTCCAGGCTGTCGAGATCGGCCAGCATCAATTCGGTTTCGATGGTCTCGATGTCGGCCAGCGGCGCGATCTTGCCTTCGACATGGGTGACGTCGGAATCCTCGAAGCAGCGCACCACATGCGCCACCGCATCGACCTCGCGGATGGTGGCGAGGAACTGGTTGCCGAGCCCCTCGCCCTTCGAGGCGCCGCGCACCAGCCCCGCGATATCCACGAAGGTCAGCCGCGTCGGAATGATCTGCGCCGATTTGCCGATCGCGGCGAGCTTGTCGAGCCGCGGATCGGGCACCGCGACTTCGCCGACGTTCGGCTCGATGGTGCAGAACGGATAGTTCGCCGCCTGCGCCGCCGCGGTTTCAGTCAGCGCGTTGAACAGCGTGGACTTGCCGACATTGGGCAACCCGACGATTCCGCATTTGAATCCCATGGCGTCCTCTGCTTCAGAATTCGTCATGGCCGGGCTTGTCCCGGCCATCCACGTTTACCGCAGCAAAGACGTGGATGCCCGGCACAAGGCCGGGCATGACGGAGTGTTTTGTGCTTGCGTCGTAAGAGACACAAATTCTTCTATGTGCCGTCATCGTCCTTGTCGAAAAATCCCCTGGCCTGCATCGCAAGATGCACCTTGTTCTGGAACGTGGCGTCGCGGCCGGTTGCGAGCAGTCCGGCGCTGGCCGCGACCGCCTCGATCAGCGCCGCGAGCAGCGGCTGCTCGCTGTTGGCGAAATCGCCCAGCACGTGGTTTTGCACCAGTTCCTTGACGCCGGGATGCCCGACGCCGAGCCGCACCCGGCGATAGTCACTGCCGAGATGCGCCGAGATCGAGCGCAGGCCGTTGTGGCCGGCAATGCCGCCGCCGGTCTTGACCCGCATTTTGGCCGGCGGCAGTTCGATCTCGTCATGCAGTACGACGATGTCGGCAGGCCCGAGCTTGAAGAAATTCGCGGCTTCCTGCACGGCGCGCCCGGACTCGTTCATGAAGGTGAGCGGACGCAGCAGCACGACGCGCTCGCCGTCGAGCGAGCCGTCGGCCGTCTCGCCCTGGAAGCGGCGGCGCCAGGGTCCAAAACCGTGCCGCCGCGCGATCTCGTCGAGCACCATGAAACCGATATTGTGCCGGTTGCGCTGGTACTTGGCGCCGGGATTGCCGAGCCCGACAAACAGTCGCATGACACGGCATCCCGCCAGCGCGCGATCAGCAAAAGCGGATCATGCGTGATTACTTCTTTTTGGCCGCCGGAGCCGCAGGCGTCTTTGCACCGGCAGCAGGCGCCTTGGCGCCGGCCGCCGGGGCCTTTGCGC
>CAXUBE010000181.1:0-5669 GCA_964249215.1 uncultured Rhodopseudomonas sp.
GGTGCGCGAGCATTGCGGCATCGAGCTGCATTGGGAGATCAAGCGGATCGGGATCGCGCGATGAACGCGACCGCAATCGCTGCGCGGTGTCAGACGCCGCACAATGGCGCCACGAATCCGAGCAGCGGCCGGTTGCGGATCTGCGCCGCGGCACGCAGTTCGCGTTCGATCTGCGGGGCGACGATCGCCATGTCGTACTGCGCGCGGACCGATCGCTGCGCGGCGTCGCCGATCGCGCGGCGTTTGCCGGGATCGGCGGCCAGCGCGATCAGGCGCCGCGCGATCGCATCGACGTCGCCGACCTTGACGAGATATCCGGTGCGGCCCTCGCCGACGAAGTCGGACAGCATGCCGACGTCAGTGGCGATCACCGGCAGGCCGCGCGACAGCGCCTCCAGCACCGCGAGCGGGCTCGATTCCTTGCGCGACGACTGCACGAACACGTCCATCGCCGCGAGCAGCGCCGCGACGTCGTTGCGGCTGCCGGTGGCGACCACGCGCGAGGCGACGCCGAGCTCGGTCACGACGCGTTGCAGCTCGTCGAAGTACTCCTTGAACTGCCCGCCGATCAGCAACAGCCGGGCGGCGGGTTCGGCCTTCGCGACTTGCGCCAAAGCGCGCACCTGATCGATCTGCTGCTTGCGCGGGCCGATATCGCCGACCGATCCGATCACGAACGCGTCCTGCGGCAGGCCGAGCGCGGTCCGCGCCGCCGCGCGGTCCTCTGCGGTGATCGCGGGGAAACCGGCCGTGTCGATGAAGCTCGGGATCATCCGTATGGCTTGCCGCGACACCCGGTTGACCGTCACGTGATGCGTCTGCGCGTCCGGCGAGGTCGCGATCACCGTGTTGTTGAACCACCAATGCAGTTGCAGCGAGGTCGAATGCGCGGTCGCCACCACCGGGCGGCGGCTGAAGATGCGCGCCAGCATGCCGTAGCTGTGCGCGCTGCTCATGTGCGTATGAACGACGTCCGGCGCGAACCGGTTCAGCCGTCGCGTGACCCGGATCAGTTCGCGGGGGCTGCGCGAGAACGAGGTGGCGAAGGTTTCGGCGTTCTCGATGCCTGGGCGTTCGGCGATCCACGCGTCCGGCCGGTGCAGCAGCAGCACGCGATGGCCGCGGCCGAGCAGGTAACGCATCAGCAGCAGGCAATGCACCGCGACGCCGTTGACGCCGGTGCCGGACATCAACAGCGCGATACGGAGCGGTGGGGCGGCGTCGGTCATTGAACGCAAGAGCGACTACGGTTTGGCGGAGGCGGCTTCTCCGAATCAGCGAAATCGGGGAGCTTCACCGCCCGGCGCGGGGCTTGCCGCGGCCATTCCATCATCGCGGCAGTTTGAGGACATCAGGTGACCAAACGCAAGCACGTCGCGGTGTTGTTCGGGGGCTGGTCATCGGAGCGCGAGGTCTCGCTGCGGTCGGGCCGCGCCTGCGCCGACGCGTTGCAGCGCCGCGGCTACCTGGTCTCGCGCGTCGACGTGGCGCGCGATGTCGCGAGCGTGCTCGCGGCGCTCGCGCCGGACGCGGCGCTGGTGATGCTGCACGGGCGCCCCGGCGAGGACGGCACCATCCAGGGCGTGCTGGAGACGCTCGGCATTCCCTACAGCCATTCCGGTGTGCTGTCCTCGGCGCTGGCGATGCAGAAGGACCTCGCCAAGACCGTGATGGCGACCGCCGGCGTTCCGGTCGCCATGGGCGTGACGCTGTCGCGCGCGGAGGCCGCCAAGGGCCACGCGATGGAGCCGCCTTACGTCATCAAGCCGGTGGCGGACGGCTCCAGCGTCGGCGTGTTCATCGTCACGCAGGCGCATGCGCATCCGCCGCAGGAATTATTGCGGGACGACTGGCCGCATGGCGACCGGCTGCTGGTGGAAAAATACGTCGCCGGCAAGGAATTGACCTGCGCGGTGGTGAAAGGCGATGCCACCGGCGTGATCGAGATCGTGCCGATGGTCCGGTTCTACGATTACGAGGCAAAGTATTCTCCGGGCGCATCAAAACACATCCTGCCCGCGCCTATTTTACCCTTTGTTTACCAGGAAGTCCGAAGGTTGACGCTGGCGGCGCATGTGGCGCTCGGCTGCCGGGGCGTGAGCCGGGCGGATTTCCGCTTCGACGACCGCATCGCGGGGACTGGCGGCCTCATCTGTCTCGAGGTCAACACCCAGCCGGGCATGACCGAGACGTCACTTGTGCCGGAGCTCGCAGCGTTTGCGGGCGTAACATTTGACGAGCTCGTGGAATGGATGGTGGAGGACGCCTCGCTCGGTCGCTGAGATCGCCGGGGCCCAAAACTGACCTGAAGGCCGCCGCCCTCGGGGCGTGGATCCTGCTGGGCGAGCAGTTCATGAGGCTGCGCCGGGCGCTGCGCCCGCGCCGCACCGCGCGCCTGACCGACCGGGAGCAGCCGCATCCCGCCATCGCCTTTGCCGAAAAATATCTGCCGCGCCGGATCGGCGTGGTCGCGACGCTCATGCTGCTGTTCGGCAGCGCCGGCCTCGGCGTGGTCAGGGGCGGCCATCTCGACGACCTGATCGGCGCCGCGAACGACGCCCGCAATGCCGCCGCCAATCTTGCCGGCTTCCGCATCGTCCAGGTCGCCACCAGCGGCCGCAAGCAATTGACCCAGGACGAGATCCTGGCGATCGGCGGCGTCACCGGCCGCTCCTCGCTGCTGTTCCTCGATGCCGCCGCGGTGCGCGACAAGCTCAAGGCCAATCCGTGGATCGCCGACGCCAACGTGCTGAAGCTCTATCCCGGGCAGTTGCAGATCGACATCGTGGAGCGCCAGGCTTTCGCGCGCTGGCAACTCGACGGCCGCGTCGCGGTGATCGCCGAGGACGGCGCGGTGCTCGAGCCCTATGTGGCGCGCCGCTTCATGTCGCTGCCGCTGGTGGTCGGCCGGCACGCCGATACCGAGGCGAAGGACTTCATCGCGCTGCTGTCGAAATATCCTCAGGTGGCGCAGCTCACGCGTGCCGCGGTCTATGTCGGCGAGCGCCGCTGGAATCTGCGTCTGAAAAGCGGGCTCGACATCAGGCTGCCGGAGAACGACGTCGGCAACGCTCTGGCGACGCTGACCAGGCTCGATGACGACGACAGGCTGTTCTCGCGCGACATCGTCGCGGTCGACATGCGCCTGCCGGACCGTCTGACCGTGCGGCTCTCGGACGAGGCGGCAAAGGCCCGCGAGGACCTGTTCAAGGACAAGAAGACCAAGAAGAAGGCCGGTGACGCGTGAGCGGCTTCGATCGCAACCAGACGCCGAAGACGCGACCGATGGCGCCGAACCGCACCGCGCTCGTCGCCTCGCTCGATATCGGCACCAGCAAGATCGCCTGCATGATCGCGCGGCTCAAGCCATGCCCGCCGAACGAGGCGCTGCGCGGACGCAGCCACGCCGTCGAACTGCTCGGCTACAGTCAAATTCAGTCGCGGGGCGTCAAGGCCGGCGCGGTGGTCGACCTCGCCGAATGCGAACAGGCGGTGCGCCACGCGGTGTCGCTCGCCGAGCGGATGGCCAAGGTCCGCGTCGAATCCGTGCTGCTGCCGGTGTCCGGCGGCCGGCTGCAGGGCCAGTTGATCGAGGCCACCGCCGACATCAAGGGCGGCGCGGTGGCCGAGGACGACGTCACCCGCGTCACCTCGACCGGCATGAACCACGCGACGCCTGCCGGCCGCACCGTGCTGCACGCGCTGCCGGTCGGCTACACGCTGGACGGCGTCAAGGGCATCCGCGACCCGCGCGGCATGGTGGCGCGCCAGTTCGGCATCGACATGAATGTCGTGACCGCCGACGCCACCGTGGCCAAGAACCTGATGCTGGTGGTCGAGCGCTGCCACCTCAATGTCGAGGCGATGGCGTCGGCGCCCTACGTCGCCGGGCTGTCGGTCCTGACCGACGACGAGGTCGACCTCGGCGCCGCGCTGATCGAAATGGGCGCGGGAACCACGACGATCGCGACCTATTCGGCCGGCCGGTTCGTGCATGCCGGCGGCTTTGCGGTCGGCGGCCTGCACATCACCATGGACCTTGCGCGCGGGCTCGGGGTCTGCATCGCGGATGCCGAGCGAATCAAGACGTTATATGGCACGGTGCTGACCGGCGGTTCGGATGCCCGCGAGTTGATGTCGATCCCGGCCGCCGGAGATAATGAGCGGGAAGACCCACAGATCATTTCCCGCGCCAGCATTGCCAATATCGTCCGGCACCGCGCCGAGGAGATTTTCGAGATGGTCAGGGACCGGCTGGCGGAATCGCCTTTCGCGGCAGAGCCGCGGGCGAGGGTGGTGCTGAGCGGCGGCGCCTCGCAGCTCACCGGCATCCCCGAACTCGCCAGCCAGATTCTCGGCCGCCCGGTGCGCGTCGGCCGTCCGCTCGGCTTCGGCCGGCTGCCGAACGAAGCCAAAGGCGCGTCGTTCGCGGTCCCGTCGGGACTGCTGGTCTATCCGCAATACGCCCACCTGGAACATGTCGAGCCGCGTCGCGCGCGGCAGGCGCGTTCCGGCACGCCGGGCTATTTCGGCAAGGTCGGACGATGGCTGCGCGAGGGCTTCTGATGCATCCGTCGCCGTCCATTCCGTCCGTCATCGCCTGCTCCGGCGTCTTGCCGGGGACACCACGAAGCAACGCGCGCGTTACCGAGAGGCACCCATGACCATCAATCTGAACGTCCCTGACATTCGCGAGCTGCGGCCCCGGATCACCGTATTCGGCGTCGGCGGAGCCGGCGGCAACGCCGTCAACAACATGATCACCGCCGGGCTGCAGGGGGTCGACTTCGTCGTCGCCAACACCGACGCGCAGGCGCTCACGATGTCGAAGGCGCAGCGCCTGGTGCAGATGGGCACCCAGGTGACGCAGGGCCTCGGCGCCGGGTCGCAGCCCGATGTCGGCGCCGCCGCGGCGCAGGAAGTGATCGACGAGCTGCGCGATCATCTCTCCGGCGCGAACATGGTGTTCGTCACGGCGGGCATGGGCGGCGGCACCGGCACCGGCGCCGCTCCCGTGATCGCCAAGACCGCGCGCGAGATGGGCATCCTCACCGTCGGCGTCGTCACCAAGCCGTTCCACTTCGAGGGCCAGCGCCGGATGCGCACCGCGGAGTCCGGCATCGTCGAGCTCCACAAGGTGGTCGACACGTTGCTGATCATCCCGAACCAGAACCTGTTCCGCGTCGCCAACGAAAAGACCACCTTCGCCGACGCCTTTGCGATGGCCGACCAGGTGCTGTATTCCGGCGTCGCCTGCATCACCGATTTGATGGTCAAGGAAGGCCTGATCAATCTCGACTTCGCCGACGTCCGCGCCGTGATGCGCGAGATGGGCAAGGCGATGATGGGCACCGGCGAGGCCTCCGGCGACAAGCGCGCCCTGACCGCCGCCGAAGCCGCGATCGCCAATCCGCTGATCGACGATTCCTCGATGAAGGGCGCGCGCGGCCTTCTGATCTCGATCACCGGCGGGCGCGACCTCACGCTGTTCGAGGTCGACGAAGCCGCGACCCGTATCCGCGAGGAAGTCGATCAGGACGCCAACATCATCGTCGGCGCCACCTTCGACGAAAATCTCGACGGCATCATCCGCGTGTCGGTGGTCGCCACCGGCATCGAGCAGGCGCAGGTCGCCCGCAATGCCGCGGCCGCGGCCGCCGCGGTCGCAC
>CAXUBE010000182.1:0-5637 GCA_964249215.1 uncultured Rhodopseudomonas sp.
CCTGTACTGCGGATCGTAGATCGGGACCGCGACCGGCATCGGCGCGGCGTAGGACGCCGGCGTCGCGGCGACGGTGCCGCGGGAGAAGCCGCTGCGCAGCGCCGCGAGCGCGCCGCCCGAATTTTGCGGCGGCGCGTAGCTTTGCTGGTAGCCGCCGTAAGCCATCGCATCGAGATCGCTCGGCTGCGCGCTCGCCACCGGCGACGAGCGGCGCATGCAGCCTGCCAGCGCCAGCGCCGACAATCCGACAATGATCGACAATCGAAACGCGCGTAACGGATGCACTGGACCTATCCCTCACAAGGAGACAGCTCCGTTCTGACTGATTATGGTTAACAAAATGTTTTGTCCGCGACCGGACCTGCGTCGTATTGGATCACGCGCGCCGGTCGCGCCGAACCGTCACGCGCCGACGCCGGCGCCGATCGGGCACGACACGCCGGTGCCGCCGAGCCCGCAATAGCCGGCGGGATTCTTCGCCAGATATTGCTGGTGGTAGTCCTCCGCAAAGTAGAACTCGTGTGCCGGCGCGATCTCGGTGGTGATGGCGCCGAGGCCTTTCGCCGCCAGCGCCTTGCCGTAGGCGCGCCGCGATTCCTCGGCGGCTTCGGCCTGCCCGTCGCCATCGGTGTAGATCGCCGAGCGGTATTGCGTGCCGATGTCGTTGCCCTGCCGCATGCCCTGCGTCGGGTTGTGATTTTCCCAAAACGTCTTCAGCAGGCGCTCGTAGGAGACCTTCTTCGGATCGAACACCACCAGCACCACCTCGGTGTGGCCGGTGCGGCCGGAACAGACCTCCTCATAGGTCGGGTTCGGCGTGTGGCCGCCGGCATAGCCGACCGCCGTGGCGTAGACGCCGTCGCCGAGCTCCC
Organism: uncultured Rhodopseudomonas sp.; assembly: GCA_964249215.1. Lineage (GTDB taxonomy): Bacteria > Pseudomonadota > Alphaproteobacteria > Rhizobiales > Xanthobacteraceae > CAXUBE01. The sequence goes on from CAXUBE010000182.1 coordinate 873, forward strand.
AGAATTTGCGCTCCGCGCCCCAGAAACAGCCGAGCGCGAACACCGCCTGCGCGTGGCCTTCCGGATAGGGCGGCTGGATGCGGTGGCCGTTGACGTAATGCGTGGTCGCGGTCGCGGTCGGCGCGGTTCGGCCCGGCAGCGCCTCGGCCGCGCTCGGCAGGCTGGTGGTCTTGCGCATGAAGAACATCGGATGACCTCTCGTCGTGGTAATCGATCATATAAGTATCGCCGGCAGGAACGGCAGGGGTGGAAACCCGCGACCCGTCGCGGCTCAATCCCGCGCGTAACCGATCAGCGGCTTGCGCGGCCGGAACAGCATCATCAAGAGAATGCCGAGCACGCCCAGCACCGCGAAGGTCGGCTGGTTCAGCACCAGCCGCACCACGTTGCCCCACAGCCAGGGCGACGCCTGCTCGACCATGACCCGAAACGATTGCTGGCTCGCCTGATGGACGTCGTTCCAGAATTCGCCGAGCCTGGTCCAGCGCAGCGTGTCGTCGGCGACCGACCGCGCGCCGTCATAGACCAGGAAGATGAATCCCCCGGTCAGCAGCAACAGACCGATCAGACGAAAAAAACCGCGGATCATGCGTCACACCCGATGCGCGACCGGCCGAAATTCCGGCCTGAACTTGGCCGCAACGCTGCCCCGACTTTGCCGCACGGCCGGCAATACCGGCATGGAAGATAAAATTCAACCTCGCCAGCAGCTTATCGCACGGGCCGCGGCGGCTTCGCGGTCTTCAGGCATCGCCGCCGGAAATTCGCGGCTGCGGCGGCGTTGATACTGAAAAGCTTGCGGTTTTGCCGCGATTGACGCTGCTAACGTGGCCCTCTATAAGAGCGGCCATGGCGGGGGAGCGATCCCGCCGCCGCTGTTGCTCGGGCGGCGCCGCATCGGCGCGCGTTCCGCTTCGAGAGCGGCGTTTTCCGAACCGACACCCGAAACGCATCGACGTTGGTCGCGCCTGTCGACGGCCGCGTCGATCACAGCGGACATCCGACCGGATGACCGCCGCAGGATCTGAGATCATGGCCAATACGTCCTCCGCCAAGAAAGCCACGCGCAAGATCGCGCGGCGCACCATCGTCAACAAGTCGCGCCGCACCCAGATGCGCGGCGCGGTGCGCACCGTCGAGGAGGCGATCGCGAGCGGCGACCGCACGGCGGCGCTGCAGGCGATGGTCCGCGCCGAGCCGGAATTGATGCAGGCCGCGCAACGCAACATCATTCACAAGAATAACGCGAGCCGTAAGGTGTCGCGTCTGGCGCAACAGATCGCCAAGCTCGCAAAATAAGCGATCGCCGACGTTTGTTGCAGAAACGGTCCGCTCATCGCGGGCCGTTTTGTTTTCATTGCTTGAAAATGTCCGCCGGAGTTTCGCGTCATCGCGCGACGAGTTCGTCGCGCGATCGGAAATTTGCGGAATCGATCCGCGAGCGCGGCGTGAAACTGCTTGCATGTGTCGTAAAAAACACCTGCGCCGCAGCAATAACTCGCACGCGCGCGATTTGGCGCGCGGCGCGCGGCAAGGCAAGGCGAATCGAGGGTTACCCTGTTTCGCCGCACACGAAAAAACGCGCCCTCCTAACCACTTATTGGCATAGCACCGAGCAGCGCTTGCAAAAGCCCTCTGCCGCAGCGGTCTTCGTTACCGAATTGTGAAAAAAGTTTGAGCAAAGCGCGAAAATTTTCCGTCCCCCTTGCGTTTTGAATCTGTGCACAAATTCAAAACCTTGTCTTTGGCGATAAAATCGAATGCGCGGCAACGCGGGCGCCAAGCCAAAATTTGTGCCGTCCCTGCGAAATCATCCACGTTGCGGTACGCAAGCGCTCGTGTATTCCTAAGTGCGTTCGCGACGTCCACGGCCTTTCAGATCAGCGCGGTTTGAAAAGTGTGGGCGGGCATGCAGATCGGCGGCGATATGCATGTCGGCGGCGCTTTCCAAGCGATGTTGGGATTGCTGCTCATAGCAATATGAGAATGGCTGACCTGTGCCCGGTTCAGATGCGTTCGTTCAGGCGTATCCGGACGGCAGACGTCGACCCGCAATATGTATCGTTGGTGAGGCGCACGGCGGACCGAAGCAACGCGTAATCGATCGGCGTCAAGTTACGACAGCCTGGCGACGATGGATTGAGACTTTGGATTGACGATGTCTCGCTGCGCGCATCCGCGGCGAGAAGGGGAGGCCTCATGCGCGACAATGGTTTTGGAAGCTTGCTCGATCGTATCGGATCGCCGGCACGCGGTTTCCCAGTTTCATTCGCGACGACCCGCATCCCCGCGCGATTTTCGTACACGCCACCCAGTACGCGCTGACCCCCCGCAGACCTTCTTTCAGTCGATGATCTGACAGCGGCGCCTCGCCGGACGGTCGATCTATGGCTGAAGCGATCGTCTGCGTCGGGCCGCGCGACCAACACCACGAGGTCTCGCTGTTGCCATGCGCCTGAATCTTACTCGATCCGAAAAGTCGCCCGATATGACGAATCTCGAACTGGATTGCTGGTCGCGCGTGAAAGGCCGTCTTTTGACCACCGTCGGCGAAGACGTGTTTTCAAGCTGGTTCGCGCGCATGGATCTGGAAAGCGTTCAGCCGGAAAGCGTGCATATGTCCGTTCCGACGCGGTTTCTGAAGAGCTGGATCCAGACCCATTACGCCGATCGCGTGCTGAGCTGCTGGCAGGCCGAGATGCCCTGCGTGCATCGCGTCGATGTCACGGTGCGCTCGGTGCGCGTGCCGCAGGTCAAGGAAGTCACCGCCGTCGAACCGCGCCGCGACGATCGCCCGGCGCCCGAACTGCGCGCCACCGCGATCGCGCCGGTGTCGGCCAATCACGACGCGCTCGGCGGCTCGCCGCTCGACCCGCGGCTCACCTTCGGCAGCTTCGTGGTCGGCCGCTCCAACACGCTGGCGCATGCCGCGGCCCGTCAGGTCGCGGAAGGCCGCCGCGGCGACAATGTGATGTTCAATCCGCTCTACATCCATGCCGGCGTCGGGCTCGGCAAGACCCATCTGCTGCAGGCGGTGACCTGGGCCGGCAATTCCGGCACCGAGCGCAAGGTGCTTTATCTCACCGCCGAGAAATTCATGTACGGCTTCGTCGCCGCGCTGAAGACGCAGACCGCTCTGGCCTTCAAGGAAGCGCTGCGCGGCATCGACGTGCTGGTGATCGACGACCTGCAATTCCTGCAGGGCAAGACCACGCAGGCGGAATTCTGCCACACGCTGAATGCGCTGATCGACGCCGGACGCCAGGTGGTGATCGCGGCCGACCGTCCGCCGTCGGATCTGGAAAGCCTCGACGAGCGCGTGCGCTCGCGGCTCGCCGGCGGCCTCGTGGTCGAGATGGCCTCGCTCGGCGAGGAGCTGCGGCTCGGCATCCTGCGCTCCCGCGTCGTCGCCGCGCGCGCCCATCACGCGAGCTTCGAGGTTCCGGAGCCGGTGCTGGATTATCTGGCGCGCGCGATCACGCATAACGGCCGCGACCTCGAAGGCGCGATCAATCGCCTGCTCGCGCACAGCAAGCTCAATGCCCAGCCGGTGACGCTCGAGATGGCCGAGCGCGAGGTGCGCGACCTGATCCGCCCTCAGGAGCCCAAGCGCATCAAGATCGAGGACATCCAGCGCGTGGTGGCGCGGCAGTACAATGTCAGCCGCTCGGACCTGTTGTCGTCGCGCCGCACCGCCAATGTGGTGCGGCCGCGGCAGGTCGCGATGTATCTCGCCAAGACGCTCACGCTGCGTTCGCTGCCGGAGATCGGGCGACGGTTCGGCGGCCGCGATCACACCACGGTGCTGCACGCGGTGCGCAAGATCGAAGCGCTGGTGTCGAAGGACACCGCGCTGTCCGACGAGGTCGAATCATTGAAGCGACAGCTTCAGGAATAGCGTCGGCGCCTGCTCTGGAAAAGCGTTCGGCACCGGAAAAAACGGTGAAATTCGCTTGGCGCGCGCAGCGCGCACTTGCGTCCGAAAGCTATCCAAGCCACCTTGCGGACCCCGCGGATGAGGGCACATCCGCTGGGCCTCACGCTGCGGCGCCGCATCAGGTCGCCCGGCATTTCCATCACCTTCGGACAGCTTTGTCCCACGATGCGGATTCGGATCAGGCGGGTTTTGCAATGAAGGTCACCGTCGAGCGCGCGCAACTGCTGAAATCGCTGAGCCACGTGCATCGCGTGGTCGAGCGCCGCAACACCATTCCGATTCTCGGCAATGTGCTGCTGCGCGCGGAGAACGCGCGGCTGTCGCTGAAGGCGACCGATCTCGATCTCGAAGTGACGGAAACCCTGCCCGCGGACGTCGGCAATGGCGGCTCGACCACGGTGCCCGCGCACATGTTCTACGACATCGTGCGCAAGCTGCCGGACGGCGCGCAGATCGTGCTCGAGGGCGACGGCGACCGCTCGGTGCTGGCGATCCGCGCCGGGCGTTCGCGTTTCACGCTGCAGACGCTGCCGGAAAACGACTTCCCGGATCTGGCGGCCGGCGAGATGACCCATTCCTTCAAGCTGAGCGCGGCCGACGTGAAGCGGCTGATCGACCGTACGCAGTTTGCGATCTCCACCGAGGAGACCCGCTATTACCTGAACGGCATCTATCTGCACGCCGCCGGCACCGCGAAGGCCGCGACGCTGCGCGCGGTCGCGACCGACGGTCATCGGCTGGCGCAGGTCGACCTGCCGCTGCCGGCTGGCGCCGCAGGCATGCCCGGCGTGATCTGCCGGTCTACCGGGTAGCCTTCGATGGTCTGGG
>CAXUBE010000183.1:0-5597 GCA_964249215.1 uncultured Rhodopseudomonas sp.
AGTCGGCCGAGGGCGGAATCGGCTGAAGGCGGCGCTTGGCGGCGGAGGCGACGACGACCGCCAGGGTGGATTTCGCGAGGCGGTAATCGGCGGCCGCGTTCCCGCTCGGCGCGAGGCCGACGAGACGATCGTTGGGAAGCTCGACCATCTCCGCGCCGAGGGACGCCGCGGTTTTCTCCGCCAGCAGCGACGGCGCGATGACGCGCCAGCCGAGTTCTCCGCTGCGCGGATCGGCAAAGCCGCAGGCGACGTCGCGCGGCGTGCCGTCCCACACCGCGAGCACGCCGAGGCGGTCGGAGAGATTCTCCACCAACGCCTTGGCGCGCAGTTTGTAGAATTTCAGCTTTTCGGCCAGCGGCTGCATGAGATCGCGCGGGCAGTCGATCAGGAAACCGCCGTCATCCTCCGCCGCGGCCTCGGTTATAAAGAAATCGACGATGATCTTGCCCTGCGGCGTGAGCAGCGCGCCGAACCGCGCCTGTCCCGGCTGCACCTGCGTGAGATCGTTGGACACGAGGCCGTTGAGATAGGCCCGCGCGCCGGGACCGCTGACCTTGATCACGCCGCGATCGGATAGAACGACTGCCTTCATGGCTTGCTCTCGGAAATGCCGCGCCGTAATTGCCTGGGGAAACGCCGGGACCGGATATTGCGGTGGAAGTTATGCGGCTACAATGCCCGCAACAAGGCCCGCCTCGCGCGCCGCCGTGACGACGCCTTGCGCTTCGAGGACCGATGACCCGCACATTCGACACCATCCTGCGCTCGGGCTGGATCGCCAATCAGGACGGCGAGACGCTGGGCGATATCGGCATCAGCGACAGCCGGATCGCGGAGATCGGCGCGCTCGGCCTGGCGTCGGCCGCCGAGGTTATCGACTGCAAGGGGCTGCATATTCTGCCCGGCGTTATCGACACCCAGGTGCATTTCCGCGAGCCGGGCCCGACCCATAAAGAGGACCTCGAAAGCGGCTCGCGCAGCGCGGTGATGGGCGGCGTCACTGCGGTGTTCGAGATGCCGAACACCGATCCCTTGACCGTCAGCGCCGAGACGTTTGCCGACAAGATCAGGCGCGGCCGGCATCGCATGCATTGCGACTTCGCGTTCTTCATCGGCGGCACCCGCGACAATGTCGACGACCTGCCGACGCTGGAGCGCGCGCCCGGTTGCGCCGGCGTCAAGGTGTTCATCGGCTCCTCGACCGGCGCGCTGCTGGTGGAGGATGATGAAAGCCTGCGTCGCATCTTCAGGGCGATCCGCCGCCGCGCCTCGTTTCATGCCGAGGACGAATACCGCCTCAACGAACGCAAGGCCCTGCGCGTCGACGGCGATCCGCGCTCGCATCCGGTGTGGCGCGACGAGACCGCGGCGCTGTTGGCGACCCAGCGCCTCGTCAGCCTCGCGCACGAGACCGGCAAGCGGATTCACGTGCTGCACATCTCGACCAAACAGGAGATCGAGTTCCTGCGCGACCACAAGGACGTCGCCTCCTGCGAAGCGACGCCGCATCACCTCACGCTGGCCGCGCCGGACTGCTACGAGCGGCTCGGCACCCGCGCGCAGATGAATCCGCCGGTCCGCGATGCGTCTCACCGCGCCGGCATCTGGCGCGGCATCTCCCAGGGCATCGTCGATATCCTCGGCTCCGACCACGCGCCGCACACGCTCGCGGAAAAGGCCAAGGCCTATCCCGCCTCGCCGTCGGGCATGACCGGCGTGCAGACGCTGGTGCCGCTGATGCTCGACCACGTCAACGCCGGCCGGCTGTCGCTGGCGCGGTTCATCGATCTGTCGAGCGCGGGGCCGGCGCGGCTGTTCAACATCGCCTGCAAGGGCCGGATCGCGGCCGGCTACGACGCCGATTTCACCATCGTCGATCTGAAGCGCAGCGAGACCATCACCAACGGATGGGTCGCCTCGCGCGCCGGCTGGACGCCTTATGACGGCGTCAAGGTTACCGGCTGGCCGGTCGGCACCTTCGTGCGCGGGGCGCGGGTGATGTGGCAAGGCGAGTTGCTGACGCCCGCGACCGGCGAACCGGTGCGTTTTCTGGAGACGCTAAGACCCTGATCCGCCGGCGCGTGCGTTAGGCCGCGGCAGGACGCACGGCTATATTTCCGTGCGGCCGGATGGAACTCCATGCGGTATTTCGCGTATCCCACAGCAGCCGGCGAATCGGCAATGCTGCCTCATCGAGGGGTAGCTAACGGACTGTTAATCGTTCGGCCGTATCGTCGTTAAAGCCGGATTAACGACCGATATCGCTGCCGCCATGGGGACCGCAATGGAAGCTCAGCAAGCCGCCGTCGACGCCATCGTGGTCCTGACCGGATCGGACCGCGCATGGGTCGCCTCTTTCATCCGCCGGTTTTACCTCGCCGGCGTGAAAGACCCCAAGCGGCTGACCTTCAAGGGCCTGCAGGCGGTCGCGCAGAGCTGACGCGACGGCGATCCTCTGCGAGACGCCGCGTCCGTCGTCCCCGTGCAGGTGGGGATGCAGCGAAGCGCCGTCCGCGTCTTACTGCCGGGCCTGCGGCATCGAAAACTCGCCATTGCGCACCCGGCCCGGAAGGCCCTCGACGAATTTCGCCACCGCGTCCTCGCCATAGGTGCCGACCAGTTCGGCAAACGCCGCAAACAGGCTCGCCTGCGCCAGGCAGTCGCCGTCGATGCCGTCATGCAGCGCTTCTGCCCAGGCCTCGTTGAGATAGCTTAGCGCAACCTGCTTCTGTTCGTGGTCGGGCAGCGGGTTGCGGGCGGTCTGATACGTCGATGGCTGGCTCATGAATTCTCAACAAGCAGAAATGCGCGGTCCAGGGCGGAGCGCGTCGAACGGCTTAAGTGTTAGCACGTGGGTCGCGGCAGGCGAGGCGCATCTTTAAGAACGGTTAACGGCGGCGATGAAACCGCGATGCATCGCGCTAATTCGCGTAGCGCGCGGTGAGATCGCGCGAGATCCTCGAGCCTTCGTCGATGTAGCGGCGGATCGCGACATTGGCCGCCGGCGTGCAGGTCCGATAGGTCTGCTGAAACCCGTTATAGCCGCGGTTGAACCCTGCGATCATCCTGGTGCGGCGGTCGCCCGACGGGGTCTCGGCGTCGATCAGCGACTGCATCTCGTTGCGCCATTTGCTGCCTTCGTTGGTGCCGCAGATGCCGCGAAGGTAATGCAGCGTTCCCAGGATCTCGGCGAGCCGCTGCAATTCGCCGTCGAACGGCGCGGCCGCGTCCTGCGCGCGTGCCGGCATCTGGCAGCTCGCAAACACGATCAGCATGGCGATCAGGATTTTCGGCATCAAAGAAGTCCGGCTGCGCCGTGATATGCCTTTTCACACCGGACCGTGCAAGGCGGCGGCGTTCAAACGCCGATCAGTTTGCGCGCGGCGCCGACGATGGCGGGCAGACCTTCGGTGATCTGGAAGCCGCCGATCGCGTCCGGCGCGGTCCAGCGCGCATCGTCGAGTTCCTCGTTCAGTATCGGCTTGCCGTCACGCCAGCGTGCCGCGAACGACAGGATCACGAAATGTCCTGGATTGGCCGGCCCTGGCAGCACCTCGCGCCAGCCGGCGAGGCCGACGATGTCGATCGCGAGCGCGGTTTCTTCCTGCACCTCACGGGCGAGCGCCGCGGCGAGTGTCTCGCCGAACTCGACCCGGCCGCCCGGCAGCGAGTAAAATCCCTTGCCGGGCGAGCGCGCGCGCCGCACCAGCAGCAGCTCGCCGTCGCGGAAAATCGCGGCGCTGACCGAAAGCTGAGGGCGGCCGGGCAGCAACGGTTCCGGCACGATCAGGCGCTCATGATGGCGCCGGCGCCGCGTCTGGACTCCGGCTGTTCGGCGGTACGACGGGATGCGCCGACGCCAGAACCTTGCCGGGATTCATGATTCCGAGCGGGTCCAGCGTCGCCTTGATCGCGCGCATCAGTTCGATCGCGACCTTGTCCTTGACGGCCGGCAGTTCGTCGCGTTTCAGCAAGCCGATGCCGTGCTCGGCGGAGATCGAGCCTCCCATCCGCATCACGATCGCGAACACCGCCGCGTTGACCTCGTGCCAGCGCGCCAGGAACGCGGCCCTGTCGGCGCCCTGCGGCTGGCTGACGTTGTAGTGGATGTTGCCGTCGCCGAGATGGCCGAACGGCACCGGACGCGCGCCGGGGATCAGCTTCACCACGGCGTCGTTGGCCTGCGCGATGAACTCCGGCACCGCGGCGACCGGCACCGAGACGTCGTGCTTGATCGAACCGCCTTCCGGCTTCTGCGCCGGCGAAATTTCCTCGCGCAGTTTCCAGAACGCGGCCTGCTGGCTCATATTTTCCGCGATGGCCGCGTCGTCGACCACGCCGTCCTCCATGCCGCGCTCAAGGATCGCCTCGAGCGCGGCGCGCGCGTCGTCGCGCGACGACGACAATTCCATCAGCACGTACCAGGCGTGCTTGCCCGCAAGCGGATCGCGGATCCCGCTGCCGTGCCGCACGCTGAAATCGACGGCGATATCGGCGATCAGTTCGAAGCTGGTGAGGCTGCCCGCGGCCTCGCGGCGCGCGATCTGCAGCAGCTTCAGCGCGTCGGCCGGCGTCTTCATGCCGACGAACGCGGTCTCCACCGCGCGCGGCCGCGCGAACAGCCTCAGCGTGGCGGCGGTGATGATGCCGAGCGTGCCTTCCGCGCCGATGAACAGATTGCGCAGGTCGTAGCCGGTGTTGTCCTTCTTCAGCTTCGACAACCCGTTGAGGATGCGGCCGTCCGCGAGCACCACTTCGAGCCCGAGCGCCATCTCGCGCGCCACGCCATAGGCCAGCGCCGCGGTGCCCCCCGCATTGGTCGAGAGGTTGCCGCCGATGGTGCAACTGCCCTCGGCGCCGAGCGAGAGCGGAAACAGCCGGTCGGCCTCGGCGGCGCGGGTCTGCGCGTTCTGCAGGATGACGCCGGCCTCGGCGGTCATGGTGTTGGAGTCCGGATCGATGTCGCGGATCGCGTCCATGCGTTTGAGCGAGATCACCACCTCGCCATGCACCGGCGTCTGTCCGCCGACCAGGCCGGTGTTGCCGCCCTGCGGCACCAGCGCGGTCCGCGTCTCGCTTGCGAGCCGGCAGATCGCCGCGACCTCCGCGGTCGAGCCCGGCCGCAGCACCAATGCGGAGTGGCCGGCGAACAAATTGCGATCCTCGGTGACATAGGGCGCGATCGTCTGCGCATCGACCAATGCGTGCCTGTCGCCCACGATGGCGGCAAAGCGCGCGATGGTGTCCGGCGCGAGCAGGCGAGGGGGCGGCTGGATCACGTTCATGGCGGGCCTTGAGATGTTGCCATAGTCTGCCACGACATGCTGACACAGATCGCGGCGAATTTCGCCCGCCGCCTCAGCCCGGCGCGGAGATCGAGGCCGGCATTGCGGCGCGGCGCAGCCGGTCGTTGATCGCCTCGCCAAGACCGTGATGCGGGATCGGCATCACCGCGATGGTGTGGGCATCCGCGGCATCGAGCGCGCGCAGATGGCCGAACAGATTGGCCGCGGCCTCGGCGAGATCGCCGCGCGCGGACAGATTCAACGCGGTCGCGCCCGCCACCCCGGTATTCATCCTTCATCTGTATGACCGGG
>CAXUBE010000184.1:0-5579 GCA_964249215.1 uncultured Rhodopseudomonas sp.
GTACTGGCAGGCGTGATGGGCGCCGCCGGCGTCATCGCCGCGGCCGCGGCCGCGCATCAGGCCGATGCGTCGCGGCTGGGGCCGGCGTCCTCGATGCTGCTGTTTCACGCGCCCGCGGTTCTCGCGACGCTCCTGCTTTGCGAACGAAGACTGCTGCGGCCGATCGCCGGCCTGATGGCGGCTTCGGGTTTCGCGCTGGGCGCCGGCCTGTTCGCGCTCGATCTCGCCTTGCGGCAATTCCTCGGCCACGCCCTGTTCCCGATGGCCGCGCCGGCCGGCGGCACGCTGCTGATCGCAAGCTGGCTGCTGCTCGCGATCGCGGCGCTGTGGTCGCGGACGGATTGAGCGACCGAACGCGCCGCGACGCTTTGCGCCGCATCGCCAATCAGATAGAACCCGCCCATATTCGATGGCAACGAGACCCCAGCCTCATGACCGACGCGCCGTTCATCAGTCCGCTCGATCAGGCCCGCATTCTGTCCGAGGCGCTGCCGCACATGCAGCGCTACGACGAGAAAACCATCGTCATCAAATATGGCGGCCACGCGATGGGCGCCGAGGAGACCGCCAAGGCATTCGCGCGCGACATCGTGCTGCTGGAGCAGACCGCGGTCAATCCGGTGGTGGTGCATGGCGGCGGTCCGCAGATCGCGCAGATGCTCAAGCGCCTCGGCATCGAGTCGGAATTCGCGGCTGGCTTGCGCGTCACCGACGCCGCCACCATCGAGATCGTCGAGATGGTGCTGGCCGGATCGATCAACAAGCAGCTCGTCGGCTACGTCAACCAGGCCGGCGGCAAGGCCGTCGGCCTCTGCGGCAAGGACGGCAACATGGTGCTGGCCTCGAAAGCGATGCGCAGCGTGGTCGATCCGGAATCGAAGGTCGAGAAAGTGGTCGATCTCGGTTTCGTCGGCGAGCCCGAGAAGGTCGACCTGACGCTGCTGAACCAGTTGATCGGCTACGAATTGATCCCGGTGCTCGCGCCGCTCGCCACCTCCGCCACGGGCCAGACCTACAACGTCAACGCCGACACCTTTGCCGGCGCGGTGGCCGGCGCGCTGAAGGCCAAGCGGCTGCTGCTGCTGACCGACGTGCCGGGGGTGCTCGACAAGTCGAAGCGGCTGATTCCCGAATTGTCGATCAAGGACGCCCGCAAGCTGATCGCCGACGGCACCATTTCGGGCGGCATGATCCCCAAGGTCGAGACCTGCATCTATTCGCTCGAGCAGGGCGTCGAGGGCGTCGTCATCATCGACGGCAAGATCCCGCATGCCGTGCTGCTCGAACTTTTCACCAATCAGGGCACCGGCACGCTGATCTACAAGTGATGATACGATCGACCAGCGAGTGGAGCGAACCGCGGCTTCGCCCCGCAAATGGCCGTCATCACCCGCGCATGCGGGTGACCCGGTACTCCACGACCCTGACGTTCATCCGCAATGTCCGGGCATACTGGATCGCCCGGCCTTCGGGCGCAAAGTCGCGCGCTTGCCGGGCGATGACGGCCGCGTTGTTGGGATTACTCGGCGTTACCTCATCGGCCCGCGCCGACCTCAAACTCTGCAACCGCATGAGCTACGTGATCGAAGCCGCGATCGGCATCGATGACAAATCCTCCACCGCGACGCGCGGCTGGTTTCGCATCGATCCCGCGCAATGCCGCGTGGTCGCGCAGGGCACGCTGACCGCGGACCGGCTGCTGCTGCATGCGCGCGCGCTCGGCGTGTATGGCGCCTCCCCCGTGCCTCAGGACGGCAGCGACAAACTCTGCGTCTCGCCGGAGAATTTCGTGATCGCCGCCGCGCGGCAGTGCCGCAGCGGGCAACTCGCGGCCGGCTTCACCGAGATCAGGCCGACACAGACCGATGACGGCAACATGGTCGCCTATCTCGCCGAAGACAGCGAATATGACGACGAGCAGGCCAAGCTCGCCGGCATCCAGCGGCTGCTGGTGATCGCCGGCTACGACGCCGCACCGATCGACGGCGTCGACGGGCCGAAGACTCAGGCCGCGCTGGCTGCGTTCCTGAAAAGCCGCGGCATCGGCGGCGACGTCGTGCAGTCGCCGAACCTGTTCGAGGTGATGATCAACGCCGTGCAGCAGCCATCCGCGAGCGGCCTCACCTGGTGCAACGACACGCCGCACAAGATCATGGCCGCGGTCGCCACCGACGACGGCAAGGCGGTGGTGAGCCGCGGCTGGTACCGGATCGATCCGGGCAAATGCCTGCACCCCGACGTCATCGGCCAGCCGCGGCAGGTCTACAGCTTCGCCGAGGCGATCGACGCCGACGCGCGCGCCATCAGGTTCAAGGACAAGCCGCTGAATTGGGGAGGCGTCACCATGCTGTGCACGCGCGAGAGCAAGTTCGAGATCAACGAACAGGCCGATTGCGGCACGCGCGGCCTTGTTGCGACCGGTTTCGTTCCGGTCGATCTCTCCGCAGGCGGCAAAACGCTGCGCTTCGCGATGCCGTGATGCGATGAAGCAGAGCGAGCCGTCATCGCCCGTGCATGCGGGCGACCCAGTATTCCAGCGCATCGGTCGTCGAGCTAATCGCTTCGGTGTACCGGTTCCCCGCTTTCGAGGGAATGACGGCAGAATATGCAATGACCTTCGTTGACAAACGGGCACGCGCCTTCAGCCATGTCGAGACCTGGGTGTTCGATCTCGACAACACGCTGTATCCGCACCACGTCAATCTGTGGCAGCAGGTCGACGCCAGGATCGGCGAATTCATCGCGAACTACCTGCAGGTATCCGCGGTCGAGGCGCGGCGCATCCAGAAGGACTACTACCTGCGCTACGGCACCAGCATGCGCGGCATGATGACGTTGCACGGTGTCGACGCCGACGATTATCTGTCTTTCGTGCACCGGATCGATCATTCCCCGCTGCAGCCCAATCCGCAGATGGGCGCCGCGATCGCGCGGCTGCCCGGCCGCAAGCTGATCCTCACCAACGGTTCGAGCGACCATGCCGACAAGGTGCTGGCGCGGCTTGGCATCGCGTCTCATTTCGAAGCCGTATTCGACATCGTCGCCGCCCTGCTCGAGCCGAAGCCGTCGCCGCAGACCTATCGGCGCTTCCTCGACCTGCACCGGGTTGATGCCACGAAAGCCGCGATGTTCGAGGATCTCGCGCGCAACCTTGTGGTGCCGCACCGGCTCGGCATGACCACGGTTCTGGTGGTGCCCGACGGCGTGAAAGAGGTGGTGCGGGAGGACTGGGAGCTGGAAGGCCGCGACGCGGCACATGTCGATCACGTCACCGACGACCTGACGGGGTTTCTGCAAAGACTCCAAATTTGAGGCGCGGCGCGTGCTGCGTGGTGAAACGTCATACGCGGGCTGGCCCGCGTACCCATCGCGTCAAATTCGAGGATGATGGATGCCGGGTCAAGCTTGGCCACGACGGCATACATTCGAGCCACGCTTGACTCTCTCCGGCCGAATTCCGACAAAGCGGCTTCCTGATCGTCAATTTTTGCATAAATCCGCACGGGAATCCTGATGTCGTTCTCCGCCCTCGAATCCATCATCAACACCGCGTTCGACGCGCGCGACGGCGTCAACGCGGCGACCAAGGGCGAGGTTCGCGACGCGGTCGACCACGCGCTCGATCTGCTCGACAAGGGCGAGGCGCGCGTCGCCATCCGCGGGTCGAATGGCGGATGGACCGTCAACCAGTGGCTGAAGAAGGCGGTGCTGCTGTCGTTCCGGCTCAACGACATGAGCGCGATTTCCGGAGGCCCAGGCGGGGCGTCGTGGTGGGACAAGGTGCCGTCGAAATTCGACGGCTGGGGCGAGAACCGGTTTCGCGACGCCAGCTTTCGCGCGGTGCCAGGCGCGATCGTGCGGCGCTCGGCTTTCATCGCCAGGAACGTCGTGCTGATGCCGTCCTTTGTCAATCTCGGCGCCTATGTCGACGAATCCACGATGATCGACACCTGGTCGACGGTCGGCTCCTGCGCGCAGATCGGCAAGCGCGTGCATATTTCCGGCGGCGTCGGCATCGGTGGCGTGCTGGAGCCGCTGCAGGCCGGACCCGTCATCATCGAGGACGATTGCTTCATCGGCGCGCGGTCCGAGGTTGCCGAGGGCGTCATCGTCCGCAGGGGCGCGGTGCTGGCGATGGGCGTGTTCCTCGGCGCGTCGACCAAGATCGTCGATCGCGCCAACGGCGAAATCTTCGTCGGCGAAGTGCCCGAATTCGCCGTGGTGGTGCCGGGCGCGCTGCCCGGTCGTCCGCTCAAGAACGGTGAGCCGGGCCCATCGACCGCCTGCGCTGTGATCGTCAAGCGGGTCGACGAGCGCACCCGCTCCAAGACCAGCATTAACGAATTGCTGCGCGACTGATCGGGCGCATGACGAGCGCGCTCGCCATCGCCCGGGATTTGCTGCGCTGCGCGTCGGTGACGCCGGCCGATGCCGGCGCGCTCGGCGTGCTCGAACGGGTGCTGAAAGAAGCCAATTTCGATATTCACCGCGTGGCCTTTAGCGAGCCCGGCGCGGCGGACATCGACAATCTCTACGCACGCATCGGCACTTCCACGCCGCATATCAGCTTCGCCGGCCACACCGACGTGGTGCCGCCCGGCGACGAAGCTGCGTGGTCGCACGGCGCGTTCGCTGGCGAACTCGCCGATGGCGTGCTCTATGGCCGCGGCGCGGTCGACATGAAAGGCGGGATCGCCTGCAGCGTCGCCGCGGCGCTGAGCTATCTCGCCGATCACGGCGGCGAGTTCAAAGGTTCGATCTCGTTCCTGATCACCGGCGACGAGGAAGATGTCGCGGTCAACGGCACCGTCAAGCTGCTGCAATGGGCCGCCGACCGCGGCGAGCGGTTCGATCATTGCTTGCTCGGCGAGCCCAGCAATGTCGAACGGATCGGCGACACCATCAAGATCGGCCGGCGCGGCTCGCTGTCGGGCACGCTGTATGTCGACGGGGTGCAGGGTCACGTCGCCTATCCGCACCGCGCCGCCAACCCGGTGCCGGATATCGCGGCGTTGATCGTCGCGCTGAGCAACGAGCCGCTCGACGCCGGCAGCGCGCAATTCCAGCCGTCGAACCTGGAATTCACCTCGGTCGATGTCGGCAACCCCGCGGTCAACGTCATCCCCGGCCAGGCGCGGGCGAAATTCAACATCCGCTTCAACGATCACCACACCCAGGACTCGCTGCGCGAGCTGATCGAGGAGCGGCTCGCGCAAGCCGCCGGCAACCGCATTCGCGCACGGATCGACTGGATGCCGTCGAACGCCGACGTATTCGTCACCAGGCCCGGTCCGTTCACCGATCTCGTGGCCGCCGCGATCGAACATGTCACCGGCCGCAAGCCGGAGCTCGACACCGGCGGCGGAACGTCGGACGCGCGCTTCATCAAGAATTACTGCCCGGTGATCGAGTTCGGGCTGGTCGGACAGACCATGCATCAGGTCGACGAGCGCGTGCCGCTGTCGGACCTCGACGCGCTGACACGCATCTATCGCGGCGTGCTGGAGCGCTACTTCGCCTGAAGCCGCGTCAGTAGTCCACCTGCGCGAGATACAGCCCGCGCGGCGGCGCCACCGGTC
>CAXUBE010000185.1:0-5564 GCA_964249215.1 uncultured Rhodopseudomonas sp.
TCGCGCATCCGTGCGATCCGGCGTCGCCGGACACCGCGATCATCGTGATTCACGGCCAAAGCAACGCCGCAAATTACGGCGCGCTGCGCTATCAGGCCAGGCACGCGGTCGACAATTTCGATCCGCTCAGCGGACAATGTTTCGCCGCGGTCGATCCGCTGCTCGGCGCCGGCGGCGTCGGCGGCCATGTCGGCACCCGGCTCGGCGATCTCTTGATCGAGGCCGGCAAGTTCAAGCGCGTCGTCATCGCCCCGATCGCGATCGGCGGCGCGTCGCTGGCGTCGCTCAACGCGTCCTATGCCGAGCGGATCGACAATCTCGCCGTCAAGCTGAAGGCCGCAGGGCTGGTACCGACGCATATCCTGTTCCAGCAGGGCGAGACCGACGCGCATCTGACCACCACGACAGAGCAATATGTCGCGATGCTGCATCAACTGGTGCGGCGGTTTCGCGACGCCGGGATCGATGCGCCGTTCTACCTCACGCAGAGCACCAAATGCGACGACGACCACCCGACCAACATCGCGCCGATCCGTCTGGCGCAGGTGACGGCGCTCGACGCCGCGCTGGACATCCGCCGCGGACCGGACACCGACCTCATCGGCAATGAGGGCCGCGATGCCGACGACGGCTGCCACATGAACGCGCTCGGCACGCTGGCCAACGCGGCGATGTGGAGCGGCTTCATCGCGGCGCCGCCGCGCTGATCCCGAGCGGCCCCGACATGCGCCAGCGCCGCAGCGCGCGCGACAGCCGCACCGCGGCGCGATCGATCGGCGCAAAGGCCCACGCCGCGAGCAACGATGCGGCGACGGCGAATCCGATCGCGAGCATCTGCGCAAATGCGATCCCGAGCCGCGGTTCGGCGATCAGGAACAGCGCGGCGGACGGGCCGAACAGGATCGGCCAATGCACCAGATACAGCGGAAACGACAATTGCGCCCAGCGTGCCGCGCGCGGCTGCCCGAGCAGGCTGCGAAGCGACGTCGATTGCGCAAGGCCGGCGCAGATCAGGATCGCGCCGAGGATCTTCTGAAACAGATAGGCGCCCTGCCCCGGATAGAGCGCGCCGACCGACCAGTCGCAGAATGCTCGCAGCGCTTCGGGCTGCCAGTTCTCGGCGGCGACGCAGGACGCGATGCCGGTCGCGAGCAGCGCCCATGCGAGGGAGCGCGGCAGCAGCGGCGATCGTTCGGCATAGCCAAACCGCGCGGCGAGATGGCCGGCGACGAAGCACACCAGCGCGCTGCGCGAAACATACAGCGCGATCAGCACCAGCGCGGCGATACGAAAGCCGCGCGAGCCGCGCCCCGCCATCACCAAGGCGAAGGTGAGGACCGAGCCCCAGAATTCCCAGCTCAGGCTCCACAGCGGCGACACGAAGGATTTGCCCACAGGATCCTGAAAGGCGGCGAACAGCCCGATCCCCTCGACGTCCTGATAGCCGAGCAGCAGCGCGTTGAGGATGGCGTCCTTGACGAAGTAGCCAAGCGTCAGATCAGGCTGCCACAGCCGCGCGAACCAGGCCGAGCCGACGATGCGGCCGGCTTCGACATTGAGACCCGCGAACGGCCAATACAGGCAGGCGGAAACAGCACACGCCGCCAGCGCCGGCATGCCCAGCCGCGCGATCCGTGCGCTGAGGTTCGGCAGCATTCCC
The DNA here is from genome assembly GCA_964249215.1 of uncultured Rhodopseudomonas sp. GTDB lineage: Bacteria > Pseudomonadota > Alphaproteobacteria > Rhizobiales > Xanthobacteraceae > CAXUBE01. Next base: position 1,661 of record CAXUBE010000185.1, read on the forward strand.
GCGGGATGCGCTTCGAACGAGCGCGTCAGCACGTAGCCGCTCAGGATGAAGAAGACGTAGACCGCCGAATAGCCGTCGTAGAGCAAGAACAGCGGCGACGCGCGCAGATAGGCGGCAAGCGTGCCGGCGCTGAGCGGCGCGACCACCAGCGCCGGCGCGAAGGCCGAGAACGCATGCAGCAGCAGCACCTGCAGTGCCGCCACGCCGCGGATGGTTTCCAGGTATTGCACCCGGTGCGGACTGAGCGCGATTGGCGTGGCCATGCCGACGGACACCGATGATGCGCTCGCGGGCGATCGACGGCCGAGGCGCTATGCATCATCGCGGCCCGATCGTATCGTTCGGGTTAAGACGACGCCGCGCGACGTCGCGTCGACGATCCCGCAACCGCGTGGTCACTGCGTCGCGAACACCGCGCGGCAGGCTTCGCTGAGGCTGTCCTTCTTGCGGCGCAGGCAGGCGGTGATCGCGCCGACATTGGGGATTTCGCCGGCGCACAGCCGATACACATCCGGCGTGCAGGCGCGCTTCTGCTCGGGCGTCGCCAGCGGCGCCGCCTCGGCCAGGCTCATCAGCAGCGTCGCGATCGAGACGCCTAGCAGCGCCGCGCGGCCGCCGCGCCGCTTCATGCCGTGAAAGCGAAAATTCAGTCTGCTCATGGGACCACCCTCATCTGCCGAATGACGACCATCTGCGCCAGCCATAGCGGTCTCTCCCACGCGGCAGTGTGATTTCCGGCACATTCGAAGCATCCTTTCGCCTTCGGATTACAACGCCACGATCCCGGCGGCCGCGCGGGAATCGTTAGAATTTTAGCGATCAATTCAACGCCGCACCAAAGAGTTTTTGTCAGGGTGGTTCCACGAGGAGCCGCCCATGACCGACGCCGATTATAATCGCATGCTGGACGACGTTGCCAGCGCGCTTGCGCCGAGCCCGCAGGATCAAGCGGCCGTCGCATTTCGCGGCGTCACGCGGTTGCGCCGCGCGGCGAACGACAATGCGATCGAGTGGCCGCTGCTGCCGTTTCCGGCCGGCTGGAACGCGTCCTGCTGAAACGGAAACGCAACCTAGGTCAGGTGCCTGACCATCATGACGCGGACGCCGTCGTCGGCGGCCGCGGCGACGAAACCGAGCCGCTCGTAAAGCCGGCGAGCGCCGACATTGCCGAGCACGACCGACAACGTGACATAAGTCGCGCCCGCGGCGCGGGCAGCCGTCGACAGGCCATCGATCACGTCGGTGCCGATGCCGCGCCCGCGCGCCGCAGCCGACAACACAATGTCGATCAGATGCAGCACGCGGCGATCGCCCTCGCCGTCGAGCGCCACGCTGACCCGGCCGACCGATTGTCCCTGGTGTTCGATGATAAAGTGCGCGGCATCGGGAAATGCGCCGCGATAGCCGATGCGCTGCGCGCGAAATTGCTGATCCAGCAGCGCCGCCAGCATGGCGTCGTCGAGGCGAAGCGGCGCGAAATCCGGGGCCCGGTGCTCGTGAAACAGTTCGCAGTCGAACGCAGCGTCGGCCGATTCGAGCGGGCGGACCAGCGTCGCACCGTTAGAAAACGCCAGACGTGAGGCGATCACATGCGGCTCGCGTGCGCCGTTTCCCGCGGCTCAGGAGGTGCTGAAGATCGGGAAGATGCCGTTGACGCAGATGCAATAGATCATCGCCAGCGTCGGCTGCGTGTTGGGGTGCGGCTGCGAATTGCCGGTGATCGTCACACCATTGCTCGCCAGCATCGTCGTCGAAGGTGGCGCCAAGAAGCCATTGAAGCTCGGGTCGAGCGCGACATTCGACGTCGCCGATGGCCCCGGCGTGCCGTTCGGCGAGCCTTTGCCGCCCAGTTGCAGGCCATGCGAATGCATGGGCATTTGAGCGACGTTGAGCGTGACGCTGATCTCGCCTGGCGCGTCGCCGACATTGTATGGCTGAAGGCCCGGTCCCTGGCCCTGGCTCATGGCCACACGGCCGACAAGATTCGGCAGCGCGAAGTTGGTCGTGCCGTTGCCGCCGTAGTACGTGCCGATCAGGCTGAACAGCGTGCTGTTACCCTGGACCGGCAAGATGCGTCCGTCGCAGGGCAGCCAGTTCTGCGGACAGTAGCCGAATGCGAAGGCCTGGATTTCGCCGATATAGGCATCCGTCATGACAATCTCCTGAAAGTGTGAGCGCCGCCTTTTGTGCCCTTGGATTCGCGATGGACAGGCGGATTGAAACGGATTCCGGTTAGCCGGGCGTCGGATAGATGCCCTCATAGGCGATGCAGAAATTGCCTGTCAGTGTCGGCATCATGTTGTCATGCGCGGCGCTGTTGCCGCTGTTGGTGAGCGATGGCGCCATCACGGCATAGCTCGAAACGCCGGCTTGCGGGGCGTAAAGCGGCTTGGCTGCGACATTCGAGGTGGCAAGATGCACGGACGGAGACGGCGTTGCGGTGGTCCCGGCGTTGCTTGTCGATAGCAGCGCATGGCTGTGCGACGGCATTTCGGTCGAGAGCAACGTATGGGTCGGTTCGCCGAACGACTGCCCCATCACGCGCGGCGACAGGTTCGGGCCGTTGCCCTGCGACAGCGGCACCCGTCCCCGCAGATCAGGCAGGCCGAAGGTCTGGACGCCGTCGCCGCCGTAGGTTGTGCCGATCAGCGCATAAAGAACCTGATAGACCGCGATCGACTGCAGCGAACCGTTACAGGCGAGCCAGCCGTCCGGAATGCGCGGAAAACTGAACAATCGAATTTCGCCGATGAACTGATCTGACATCAAACTCCCCTTTCGGCCTTATGAGAGCGGCCGCCGCTTCAATCGAAATGGACCGAAACCCGAACGGATCGAAAACCGCGTGAAAACACCGCGCATGCCGAAAAGATCGCGACCGATCAAGCGTCAGGGACGCGGCGGAAAGATTCCCTGCGTCGCCATCATGTAGTTGATGACGAGAGACGGCTGCATGTTATTATGTGCGCCCCCGCCGCCGGCATTTGTCACGTTGGTTCCGACGGACAGGCCGATTTCTCCGCTGCCGGCCAGATCGAAAATATAATCGCCGGCGGGCGCGGTATTTTGAGCGAAGATGTTAGTCGCCGGGGATATGCCCCTTGTCGTTCCCGGCTTCTCCGTCGCCTGCACGACGTGATTGTGGGCCGGCAGTTGAGCGGTCGACACCGTCACGGTCTCAGTGCCGGCGACCTGGCCCCACGGCACCGAGCCCAAATTGCTGCCGAGCACAGCACGGCCACGCAGGTCCGGTAGAGCGAAGGTGCGGATGCCGTCGCCGCCATAGGTGACCCCGAGGAGTGCGAACAGCGCCTGGTTGGTATTGATGGCAAGCAACGCGCCATTGCAGAGCGCCCATCCCTTCGGGATGACACCGAAGCCCGCGGGCATGATCTGACCGATATAGGGCGTTTGGGGCATGGATGTCCTTGTCTGCAATAGAGGACGATGTGCTTTGAATGAGTTTTGACGGCTAACGCTGTCGAGATATGATGCAACCTCAACACACAAGAAATTCTTGTGCAACTGCATTTTACGTCAGTCGATTCGCGAGCAGAAATTAGTTGCCGAACTGTTACACCCTGTCGGATGTTTCTGGGTTGATCAGAAGCTTGCTTGCAATCTCCGCCAAATGGCGGGCATTTAGCGGCGACTGCTTGAGTCCCGCGGTCGTTCCGGGTCGTGATTTCATGAAGCTCATTGCGGCGCAACATATTTCGGGTTTCGGATGCCCACCCTGACCAGTCCAGAAATCAGGTGGTACGGGCCGGATGCGGCGGCGGCGTCGCCGGGTCGCAGCGTGTTGATATCGTCGTTGGCCCTGCATGGCGGGTTCGTCCGCCCGTTGCGCCTAACGATCGCATGCGTCGCTCGCCTGCAATTCGTGAAGCGCTTCGTCTCTCGT
>CAXUBE010000186.1:0-5556 GCA_964249215.1 uncultured Rhodopseudomonas sp.
CCTATGCGGCCGCCGCCGCGCAATCGACCAGTTACTACGGGCAACTGGCGCGGGCCAGGCTCGGCCTGCCGCAGATCGAACTCAACGGCGCGCCGGCCAGCAGCAGCCGCGGCATCGAGCGCATCGAGGTGGTGCGGGCGGTGCAACTGCTCTATGCGCTCGACGAGCGCGAGCTGGCGATCCCGATACTCGCCGACATCGGCGAGAACGGCGACGCCGACGCGCTGGTCGGGCTCGGCGAAGTCGCCTCGCGCAACGCAGACGCCCGCGGCATGCTGCTGATGGGCAAGGCCGCGCTCAACCGCGGCCTGCCGTTCGATTTCTACGCCTATCCGGTGTCCGGCATTCCGCCGTTCAAATCGATCGGGCCCGACGTCGAGCCCAGCATCGTCTACGCGATCGCGCGGCAGGAAAGCGCGTTCAATCCCGCGGTGGTGTCGCCCGCCAACGCCTACGGGCTGATGCAGGTGACGCCGGATGCCGGCAAATATGTCTGCAAGAAATACGGCGCGACCTTCGACGCCGGCCGGCTGAAGAACGACCCGGTGTACAACGCCTCGCTCGGCGCCGCCGAACTCGGCGGGCTGATCGAGGACTATCGCGGCTCCTACATCATGACCTTTGCGGCCTATAATGCCGGCCGCGGCAGCGTCAGGAAATGGATCGAGCGCTACGGCGACCCCCGCGATCCGCAGGTCGATGCGGTGGACTGGGTCGAGCAGATCCCGTTCTCCGAGACCCGCAACTACGTGCAGCGGGTGATGGAAAACCTGCAGGTCTACCGCGCCCGCTTCGGCGGCGGCACGCGGCTGCAGATCGAGGCCGACCTGCGCCGCGGCGCCACGGTCGAGTAGTCCGGCGATAATCGGCGGGCCACGGCAATAGCCGTAGCCCGCGGCGTCGCCATCACGCATTCCGCACACGCCGGCACGACGCAAAGAAAAACCCCGGCGGTTGCCCGCCGGGGTCCTGAGACTGTCCGGTGGACAGTATCAGAAGTTGCGCTGCGCGCGGGCCAGGAAGTTGAAGCTGTCCTGATCCTTGAGCTGGTAGATGGCTGCCGGCTTGGCGGTCGCCGCTATGAGCGGGGAGATCACGGTACCGGAGTACATCTGATCCAGGCGGGTGTAGGTGAATTCGCCCGAGAACGTCAGGTTCTTCACCGGGGTCCAGCGGGTGATGATACCGAGCTGGGCGACGTTGAAGTCCGGGTTGCAGGTCCCGACCAGCGCCAGCAGGGTCACTGCGTTGGCGCAGATCACGGCCTTGCCGAGGCCGCCGTACTGAACGTGGGCATAGGCACCGTAGATCGCGGTGTTCCAGTAGGCATCCCAGTTGTGCGTGAACGCACCGCGGAAGCCCCAGGTCTTCACGTTCTCGAGGCCGCTGCCGTTAGCCGCCGACGTACCCGTGTAAACCGCGTCCACAACGTTGGCGAAGCCCAGCGTCTGGTATGCACCCGGGGCGGAGACGCCGCCGCTGAGGTACATCGAGTAGCTGGTGGAAGCCAGGCTCTGGAAGTTGTAACGGCTTGCACCGTCGGTGTAGACCGCCTGCATGTTGATCACGTCACCCGGACCGGTCGGGATGTTCTTGATCGACAGGGCGACCTGCCCGGCGAAGCCGAACTTGTCGCTCGGCGATCCGGTGGGCTCGGAAGCCCCGTAATAGCCCGGAGTGTTGTCATGCGCCGCGAACGACGCCTGGAACAGACCCCAAGCCTGGTCGACACGCAGCATCGCGATCAGATCGGGAACGCGGGTGCCGGCGATATTGTTCAGACCATTCGAGCCGGTGATCATGCCGGCCGCCGTGGCGCCCGTCAGGTTGATCACGCCGGCCTGGCCGTACTGCACCGGATCCTGCGCCGACAGAGTACCGGACACGCCGTTGCCGAACTGCGCGGTATAGCTGAACTGGTTCACGCCGGTGATGGTGCCGCCGCCGCCGACGAGACCGTCGAAGTTGTTGCCCGGATAGCTGACCCACGGGGTGTCGAACTGCGAAACCGTGCGACCCATCGTGAAGCCGGCGAACTGGATGAAGGCGTGGTACACGCCGAGCGTGCCACCGGCGATCTGGCCGCTACCGGTGCCGGCAGGGTTGGTGCCGTCATAGGTAGTGCCGTTCGGGGTGGTGCCGTTGGCGGCATAACCGCCCGAGGTCCAGGAGAACGTCGCATCGAAGAAGGTGCGGACGACGCCGTATTCGGTCGCGGTGCGGGTGTCGAGCGTGAGGTCTTCACGAGCACGGAACGTTTCGTAGTTGGTGAGCTGGTTGTGGGCTGCCGCCACGCCGGCGTACTGGCCGCTGTAGATCGAGTTCGTGTTGAGACCAACCTCGGCGCGCAGATAGCCGCCGATCTTGATGCAGGTGTCGGTGCCCGGGATGTAGAAGAAACCCGCGCCGTACAGGGAACAGACCTTCACGTACTCGACCGCTTTGGCCTTGACGGGAAGATCGGCTGCCTGGGCCCCGGTCATGGCGAGCAAAGCCGCCGATGAGCCGAGAATAAGGCTCTTAACCATCTTCATGTAAACCTCCAAGTTGCTCTGTAGGGAAGGTTCCGGATCCGCTGGATGCAAGCACCCTAGGTTGGTTCCCTTGTCCCTTGAAACCCGCTTCGCCGCTTCGCGCCTTCGGACACACCCGCTTGACGCGAGGGACTTATGCGAACCACCTAGTCGGGACGACCTCGGGATGCCCCCCTCCGTCGCCCGCTGACAATTACCCAACAGTGATGCACACGCAACAAAGGAACGGCGCGGATCGCCGCCGCCGCCATCGTTTTCAGACCGGTGTTGCACAAATAACACTCATCTGATCCCGAGCGCCCCTCGTAACCCATTGATATAAAACGCTTCCTTGGAAAGGGCGATTCTCCGCACCCGCGGCGCGGTCCGCCTGAACCCGCTCGTCGCCCGCGAAATGCCGCTTGCGGAGCCCGATTCCGGACCGAAAACGGGCGAATCCTCGCAAGAATCGATCGGCAATCGATCGGCAATCGATCGCGATTGATCGGCGATCGACGACAGGTTAAATTTTGCAAAATCACGCATCCGCCGCGGACGGATCACGTGTGATCAAAGGTTCGCAACGGAATCGATCGATCGATCCGCCGCTTCCCGCGCGACGTTGAAGAAGGCCGCGAACGTGCGCGGTGCGGTTCGGCGATCCGCGATCCGGCTTGCGGCTCGCGATGGCGTCAGGCATATCGACCGGTACCGGAGACGTGGCCGAGTGGCTGAAGGCGGCGGTTTGCTAAACCGTTATAGGGTTGTAAAGCCCTATCGAGGGTTCGAATCCCTCCGTCTCCGCCAGTTCTGCGCGATTGACATACGCTGGCGGATATTCGCGCCCTGGCCTCGCGCGACGGAAGGGTGGCCGAGCGGTTTAAGGCACCGGTCTTGAAAACCGGCGTGCCTGAAAGGGCACCGTGGGTTCGAATCCCACCCCTTCCGCCAGCCGTCGCAAACGAGCTTTGCGCAAGGCTGGCGCGCCGGAGCCCGTAGGGCGAAGGCGGACGCGCTGCCGTTGCTTAGGCTCGACAAGCCGGCGCCTACCCGGCCCGGTGCACGTCCGCGCCGCCCAGCGATGCCGCGATCTCCGCGAAGTGCGCGTACAGTCCGCGCAGCGCGTCCGGCGCAAGCTGCCTACAGGCGGCGAGCGCGCGCGACGCGGCCTTTGCGTCACGCGCGGCGATCGCATCGAGCAGCCAGCGATGCAGCCGCGCCAGTTCGGCGAATTCCGGCGTTCGCGCCAGCGTCTCGTCGCCGGCGATCGCGAACAGCTTGGTCGAACTGGATTTGCCTTTCAGCATGATCTCGCCGGCTTCCAGCAGCGCGATGTCGCTTGCGGCATGCATGACGTCTTCGGAAACCAGAAGATCGGTCCCGAAATTCTTCGTGGTGGATTCGATTCGTGCCGCGACGTTGACGACGTCGCCCATCGCCGAATAGTTGAAGCGCTTCTGCGAGCCCATGTTGCCGACGCAGGCCATGCCGGTGTTGAGGCCGACGCCGATCCGCACCAGCGGATCGGCAAAGCCGCGCGCGGCAAATCCGAACGCGTCCTCGTCGTTAAGCCGATCGACCGCGGCGCGCATCTTCAGCGCGGCGCGGCAGGCGCGCGCGGGATGGCCGGCGACCTCCACCGGCGCGTTCCAGAACGCCATGATGGAATCGCCGATATATTTGTCGATGGTGCCGAGTTCGTCCTGGATCGCGTCGGACAACGGCGCCAGCAGCGTGTTGATGAAATCGACCAGTTCGGTCGCCGACAGCGCCTCCGAGATCGGCGTGAAGCCGCGCACATCCATGAACATCACGCTGATCTCGCGCGACAGCCCGCCGAGCCGCATGGCGTCCGGCGACCGCTCGAGCCGCGCCAGCAGTTCCGGCGCGAGATATTGCCCGAACGCCTGGCGAACGAATTTCTTTTCCTGATCGGAGGCGCGGTGCAGCACGCGCTCGACCGCGACGTAGGTCGCAAGCGCGGCCAGCGACGGATAGATCGGATCGATCAGCAGGCGGAAATGCGAGAAGGCCAGCCACGAGCCGCCGACCGCGAGCGCCACCACGAGGCCGCCGGCGATCAGCGAGAACCGCGATCCGAACAGCAGCACCAGCGCCGTCACCAGCAGGCCCATCAGCAGCGTCGCCAGGATTTCGAAGCCGTCGGCCCAGTCCGGCCGGTCGATGAAATCCTGCGCGATGATCTGCTCGATCAGTTGCGCCTGGATCGAGACGCCGGGCACGATCTGGCCGAGCGGCGTGGTGCGCGCGTCGAGCAGCCCCGAGGCCGAGGTGCCGACCAGCACGATGCTGCCTTCGATCCGCTCGCGCATCTGCGCGTCGCGCGCGGGATCGAGCACGTCCTTCACCGAGATGTAGCTGCCCGGATGTTCGCGGCGGAAATACACCCAGGCCTCGCCGTCGTCGGTGAGCGGCAGTTTGAAATCGCCGACCCGCATGTCGAGCAGCGCGGCGTGTCCGGTGTCGGCCTCGCCGCTCGCGCCTGTGCCGCGCACCACGATGCCTTTTTGCCGCTGCGCCACCCGCAGCGCCTCGATCGCGAGGCTGGGATAGATCCGCGCGCCGTCTGACAGCAGCATCGGCACCCGCCGGATCACGCCGGAGCGGTCGCGGGCGCTGAGATTGATCGCGCCGCTTCCGGCCGCGGCCTCGTCGAGGCCCTTGAGATTGGTGATGGCGCCGCCGAACGGCGCCAGCACCTTTGTCGGCTTGACGCCGACAAAGGCGAGCCCGGCCTTGATCGAGGGCCGGTCGTCGTTGGCCGCGCGGCCGGCGGCAAACCCCAGCACCGCCGGCGTGTGACCGAGCGCCTCGGCGAACTGCCGGTCGTGGTCCGGCAGGCTTTTCAACAACGCGATGGTGGCGTCGCGATCGGGCAGGTCGGTTTCGCCGAGATCGGCGGCGAGCCGCGCCGGCGTGGTGCGGTCCGGCTCGGCGAAGATGATGTCGAACGCGACCACGCCGGCGCCGAGTTCGCCGAGCCGCCGCGTCAGGGCCGCCAGCCGCGTGCGCGGCCAGGGCC
>CAXUBE010000187.1:0-5521 GCA_964249215.1 uncultured Rhodopseudomonas sp.
AATGATCCACCCAAATCGAGGTATCTAGCAGGATCATTTGCCAAAGCGGCGGCGCTCTCCGAGCCGCGCGACGCGATCGAGGACATCATCGAGCCGTTCCTGATCCAGTGCGGCTACCTGCAACGCACCCCGCGCGGACGACTGCTGACCTCGCATGCGTTCCGGCATCTCGGCCTCGCCGAGCCCACGCGCGATCCGCAATTCGGCTTGTTCGGGGGAGACGAGGAGTAGGAATGGAAATCGGCATCGTTTGATGCTACCTGCACGCTTAGCCGGAGGCATCAAGCGATGCGAACGACCCTCACTCTCGACGATGAAATGCTTCAGATCGCCCGGGAGTTGACGAACATAGATGAAAAGTCGGCCCTCGTCAGAGAAGCACTCAGAGCCTTGATCGAACGGGAGAGCGCACGAAGGCTCGCCCGGATGGGAGGCATTGCGCCACATCTGAAAGCGCCGCCGCGCCGCCGCTTTGGCAAATGATCCTGCTAGATACCTCGATTTGGGTGGATCATTTCCGGCGCGTGAACGCGACGCTTCAAGGTCTGCTCGACGAGCGTCAGGTGCTCATCCATCCTTTCGTAATCGGTGAAGTTGCGCTCGGAAATCTTGCTCGGCGTTCGGAAGATGCTCGGCTTTGGACACGCGACAAAAGATTGCTGGGCGTAGCCACTCGGTTGTCTCTGGCGGCCGAACTTTGATGGCGAATTCAAAATGACCCCGCCTCTCGACGGCGTCATCGCCGACGGCCGCCACCACATGCAGGTCCGCGTCTACTACGAAGACACCGATTTCTCCGGCGTGGTGTATCACGCCAACTATCTGCGCTTCATGGAGCGCGGGCGAAGCAACTATCTGCGGCTGCTCGGTGCCGATCAGCGCGCGCTGTTCATGCAGGCGCAATCCGAGGCGCCGGGCTTTGCCTTCGTGGTGCGCGCGATGCAGCTTGAATTTCTCATGCCGGCCCAGATCGACGATCTGCTGGACGTCTACACCCGGCCGCTGGAGGTGAGAGGCGCATCGATCACGCTGCAGCAGGCGGTGCAGCGCGGCGATCATTTGCTGGTCGAGGCAAAAGTAAAAGTCGCGTTCGTCTTCGCCGGGCGGGCGAGGCCGATTCCAAAGCCGCTGCGCGTCGCGCTGCGGGCCGATCAGCCTCGACAATCACAGCAATCTGATCACTGACGAATATTGACAATCGTCATAAGATTGTCGACGATCGAGGCTGTTGGGCTGGAGAGACCGTCATGACCGCGTCGGCTTCGTTCGCGAAAGCTTTTTGCCTGTCGATGGTGTCGGTCGCGGCCATCGCCCTGGCGGGCTGCGAGCCCAAGGAGGTCGCGTCGAAGCCGCCGCGTCCCGTCCTCGTCACCAAGGTGCATTACGAACCCGAGGCCGCGCAGCGCAGCTTCGTCGGCACGATCCGGGCCCGCATCGAGACCGATATGGGCTTCCGGGTGCCCGGCAAGATAGCCAGGCGCCTGGTGGAGGTCGGCCAGACCGTCGATGTCGGCCAGCCGCTGGCGACGCTCGACGAAGTCGACCTCAAACTGCAGGCCCAGCAGGCGGTGGCCGAATTCACCGCCGCCACCGGCGTGCTCGCCAATGCCGGCGCCGCAGAAGGTCGCGCCAACGAATTGCGCGGCAAGGGCTGGTCCACCCAGGCCCAGGTCGATCAGGCCAAAGCCAGCGCAGATGAAGCACGTGCACGGCTCGACCGCGCCGCGCGTTCGGTCGAACTTACCAAGAACAGCCTGTCCTACGCCACGCTGCTCGCCGATACCTCCGGCGTGGTCACCGCGACGCTGATCGATCCGGGCCAGGTCGTCGCCGCCGGCCAGACCGCGATCCGCGTTGCGCGCTTTGCGGAAAAGGAGGCTGTGGTGGCGATTCCGGAAACGCTGGTCGGCCGCGCCACGGATGGCGCCGCCAGCGTCTCGTTGTGGTCGGGGCCTGGCCGCAAATACGCGGCGAAGCTGCGCGAGATTTCGCCCAGTGCGGATCCCGCGACCCGCACCTATCTCGCAAAATTCTCGCTGCCCGATGCCGACGACAAGGTGTCGCTCGGCATGACGGCGACGCTGACGCTCGCCGATCGCGACACCGCGCGGGTGGCCCGCGTGCCGCTCTCGGCGCTGTTCAGCCAGGGCACCGATCCGTCGCTCTACGTGGTCGACGTCAATGGCGAGATCGCGCTGCGGCCGGTGCAGGTGAAATCCTACGAGAGCAACGACGCCGTCATCACCGGCGGCGTCGAGGACGGCGCCAACGTCGTGGTGCTCGGCGTGCAGAAGCTCGATCCCGCGCAAAAAGTCCGCGTCGTGTCCGCGCTGTCGTTCTGAGGGGTCGGAAATGCATCGCTTCAACCTGTCCGCCTGGTCGGTCAGCCATCCCGCGCTGATCCTGTTCCTGATCGTGGCGCTCGGCGTCGCCGGGTTCGCTTCGTACCAGAAGCTCGGCCGCGCCGAGGATCCGTCCTTCACCGTCAAGGTGGTGGTGATCTCGGCGATCTGGCCCGGCGCCACCGCGCGCGAGATGCAGGACCAGGTCGCCGATCCGATCGAGAAGAAGCTGCAGGAACTGCCGTTCTTCGACAAGGTGCAAACCTATTCGAAGCCGTCGTTCACCGCCATGCAGGTGTCGTTCAAGGACAACGCGCCGCCGAAGGACGTCCCGTATCTCTTTTATCTGCTGCGCAAGAAACTGGCCGACGTGCAGCCGACGCTGCCGGGCGGATTGGTCAGCCTCAACATCAACGACGAATACAGCGACGTCGACTCGATCCTCTACATGATGACCGGCGACGGCGCCGACTACGCGCAGTTGAAAAAGGCCGCCGAGGGCCTGCGGCAGCGGCTGCTGAAGGTCACGGGTGTCACCAAGGTCAATATCTACGGCACCCAGGACGAGAAGATCTACGTTGAGTTCTCGCACGCCAAGCTCGCCACGCTCGGCATCACGCCGCAGACGTTGTTCGATTCGCTCGCCAAGCAGAACGCGGTCGTGCAGACCGGCACGGTGGAGACCTCGTCGCAGCGGGTTCCGCTGCGCGTCACCGGCGCGCTCGACGGCGTCCGGGCCGTCGCCGAAACGCCGGTGGAAAGCGGCGGCCGCACCTTGCGGCTCGGCGATATCGCCAATGTCAGCCACGGCTTTGTCGACCCGACCGATTATCTGGTGCGGCAGAAGGGAAAGCCCGCGCTCGGCGTCGGCGTGGTCACGGCCAACGGCGCCAATATCCTCGAACTCGGCGTGGCGGTCGACGAGGCTAAGAACGAATTCATGGCGGCGGTGCCGCAAGGCATCGAGATCGAGCAGATCGCCGATCAGCCGCTGGTGGTCGGGCATGCCGTCGGCGAATTCGTGCATTCCTTCATCGAGGCGCTGGGGATCGTGCTGTTCGTCAGCTTCGTCGCGCTCGGCTGGCGCACCGGCATCGTGGTGGCGCTGTCGGTCCCGCTCGTGCTCGGCATCGTCTTCATCGTCATGAGCGGCATGTCGCTCGACCTGCATCGCATCACGCTCGGCGCGCTGATCATCGCGCTCGGCCTGTTGGTCGACGACGCCATCATCGCGGTCGAAATGATGGTGGTGAAGATGGAGCAGGGCTGGGACCGCGCACGCGCCGCGTCGTTTGCCTGGGAATCCACCGCGTTCCCGATGCTGACCGGCACGCTGATCACCGCGGTCGGCTTCCTGCCGATCGGCTTTGCCAATTCGGCGGTCGGCGAATATGCCGGCGGCATTTTCTGGATCGTGGCGATCGCGCTGATCGCCTCGTGGTTCGTCGCGGTGATCTTCACGCCCTATATCGGCGTCAAGCTGCTGCCGAACTTCACCGCGCATGGTCAAGACGGCTTCGATCCGCACGCGGTCTACGAGACGCGGGTGTACCGCATCCTGCGCGGGATGATCGCGTGGTGCGTGCAGCATCGCATCAAGGTCGTGGTGGCGACGATCGCGATCTTTGCTGCGTCGATCGTCGGCTTCGGCCAGGTCCAGCAGCAGTTCTTTCCGCTGTCGGAGCGGCCGGAACTGTTCCTGCAATTGCGGCTGCCGGAAGGCACCGCATTCGCCGTCACCGAAAAGGCCGTGCGGAAGGCCGAGAAGCTGCTCAAGGACGACGCCGATATCGCGACCTACACCGCCTATGTCGGCAAGGGCTCGCCGCGATTCTGGCTCGGCCTCAACCCGCAACTGCCGAACGAATCCTTTGCCGAGATCGTCATCGTCGCCAAGGACGTCGAGGCGCGCGAGCGCATCAAGGCGGACATCGAAACGGCGGTCGCCGAGGGCGAACTCCCCGAGGCGCGGGTGCGCGTCGATCGCTTCAACTTCGGCCCGCCGGTCGGCTTTCCGGTGCAGTTTCGCGTGGTGGGGCCCGACACCGCGAAGGTGCGCGAGATCGCCTACAAGGTCCGCGACGTGATGCGCGCCAACCCCAGCATGATCGATCCGCATCTCGACTGGAACGAGCAGACGCCGTATCTGAAGCTCGTCGTCGATCAGGATCGCGCGCGCGCGCTCGGGCTGACGCCCCAGGAACTCTCGCAATCGCTGGCGATGCTGATTTCCGGCGCGCCGGTGACGACGGTGCGCGACGGCGTGGAAAAGGTCGGCGTGGTCGCGCGCGCCGTGGCGGCAGAGCGGCTCGATCTCGCGCATGTCGGCGACCTCGCCATTACCTCGCGCGACGGCGTCGCGATCCCGCTGTCGCAGGTTGCGACCATCGAATATGCGCATGAGGAACCGATCCTCTGGCGGCGCAGCCGCGACATGGCGATCACGGTGCGCGGCGACGTCGTCGACGGCGTGCAGCCGCCGGACGTCACCAATCAGATCTGGCCGAAGCTGCAGGACATCCGCAACGGCCTCGAGCCCGCGTACCGGATCGAGGCCGGCGGCGCGTTCGAGGAATCCGCCAAGGGCAACGCCTCGATCGCGGTGCTGTTTCCGCTGATGGTGATCATCATGCTGACGCTGCTGATGATCCAGTTGCAGAGCTTCTCGCGGCTGCTATTGGTGTTCCTGACCGCGCCGCTCGGCATCGTCGGCGCCTCGCTCGGGCTCAACGTCGCGCACGCGCCGTTCGGTTTCGTCGCGCTGCTCGGCCTGATCGCGCTCGCCGGCATGATCATGCGCAATGCGGTGATTCTCGTGGACCAGATCGAGACCGACGTCGCACACGGCCTGCCGCGGCGCGAGGCGATCGTCGAGGCCACCGTGCGCCGCGCCCGCCCGGTGGTGCTGACCGCGCTGGCGGCGATCCTGGCGATGATCCCGCTGTCGCGCTCGGCGTTCTGGGGGCCGATGGCGATCACCATCATGGGCGGGCTGTTTGTTGCGACCTTCCTGACCTTGCTGTATCTGCCGGGTCTTTACGCCCTCTGGTTCCGCAAGAGCCTTGAGGAAAGCGGACCCGGCAAGGACGTTGATCTTGCACCGCAGCATCACGGCGAAGCCGAGCCCGCATTTCCGCTTGCTGAGGCTGCGGAATAATTGAAGATTGTGCGCACTGGAT
>CAXUBE010000188.1:0-5509 GCA_964249215.1 uncultured Rhodopseudomonas sp.
CGCGACGCCCGCGGACGCGGCAAGAAAACTGCGGCGCGTGATTGTCATGGCATGGTTTCCGAAGCTTTGTGAAACGCAAGAACGTCTCGCGAACTTGCCGCAACCGATTAGCTGCGGCAACCGTCATGGTGAATCGACGGTGATCGTGCCGCAGCCGGCATGAACCAAATGGCAATGGCTTGCGACCATCATCAATTCGAAAGCGCGGAACGAACCGCGGGGGATGCCATGGGCTTCATGCTCGATACCGTCGGCAAGCTGATCGCCGGCTATCTGCAAAAGGAAGTGCCGGGATACGAGCCGTTCACGCCGAGCGATCCGGAGGATTTGCGCGGCCTGATCCAGCCCGGCGACGTCGTGCTGGTCGAAGGCAACAACCGCATCTCCGGCATCATCAAATATCTGACGCAGTCGACCTGGTCGCACGCCGCGCTCTATGTCGGCCCGATCGACGGCGCGGCGGAGCCCGACGGCGAACCGCATGTGCTGATCGAGGCCAATATCGGCGAAGGCGTCACCTCGTCGCCGCTGTCGCGCTATTTTCAGTATCACACCAGGCTGTGCCGCCCGGTCGGACTGTCCTACGAGGACCGCATCACGGTGTGCCGCTACGCCATCAACCGGATCGGCTTCGGCTACGACACCAAGAACATTCTCGATCTGATGCGCTATCTGTTTCCGGTGCCGGTGCCGCAGCGCTGGCGACGCCGCCTGATCTCGATCGGATCGGGCGATCCGACCAAGATCATCTGCTCGGCGCTGATCGCCCAGGCGTTCGACGCGGTGCGCTATCCGATCCTGCCGAAGATCACCCGCGCCGGCAGCCGCCAGGCGCGCCGCGAAATCCTGCATATCCGCCATTCGTCGCTGTACATGCCGCGCGACTTCGACATCTCGCCCTATTTCCAGGTGGTGAAGCCGACCATCGCCAACGGTTTCGACTACACGACGCTGCATTGGGCCGACAAGCAGAAGCCGCTCGGGGAGGTGGCGGGTCGGTCCGACCCGTTTCCGCAGATCATGGAAACCTCGCCGCCGCTCGCTGCTGAAACGATTGACGCGCCGTCGCCGGATCGGGAAGACGTGACGCAGGTGGAGCGGCTGCGGATCACCGAGCACTTCACGGCGGTGCACTACGTGCCGGCGCGGCGGCGCGCGCCGCCGCCACCGGCGGTCGCCGCGGTGGCGTGACGCGCCGTCGCCGCGCTTCCTGATCGAGGGGGTCGCTGCAGGGCCCGCAACGACCTCGACCGGGTCGCCGCGAACTGAAACATCGCGCGCTACGCCACCCGCGCGGCGGATCGCGGGCCTAACGACGGCGCGGCGACCGCGTTGCGCTGCAGGCCGAGCAGGCCGGATATCTCCGCATTGGGGCGGGCGTGGCTGAACAGGAAGCCCTGCGCCTCGTGGCAGCCTTCGGCGCGCAGCCAGCTCAGCTCCGCCTCGGTCTCGACGCCCTCGGCGGTGACGGTGACGCCGAACCCCTTGCCGAGGCTGATGATCGACCGCACGATCGCCTGCGACTCGCGGTTCTCGCAAAGGTCGCGCACGAACGACTGGTCGATCTTGATCTTGTCGAACGGAAAGCTGCGCAGATAGCCCAGCGACGAATAGCCGGTGCCGAAATCGTCCATCGAGATCCGCACGCCGAGCGCGCGCAGCGCGTGCAGCGTCGCCAGCACCTGGCTGCTCTTCTCGAGCAGCAGCGTTTCGGTGATCTCGAGCTCGAGCCGCCGCGGCGGCAGGCCGGTGTGCTTCAGCACGTCCATCACGATCGACAGCAGGTTGCCGACCCGGAATTGCAGCGGCGACAGGTTGACCGCGACCCGCACGTCGTCCGGCCAGCTCGCGGCGTCGTGGCAGGCGGATTTCAGGATCTGTCCGCCGAGCGAATTGATCAGCCCGGTTTCCTCGGCGACCGGAATGAAATCGCCGGGCGAGATCATGCCGCGGTCGGGATGCGGCCAGCGCACCAGCGCTTCGCAGCCGGTGATGCGGCCGTCGCCGAGCCCGACCAGCGGCTGGTAGTACGGCCGCAGCACCTCGTTCTGGATCGCCGAGCGCAGGTCGAGTTCGATCTTGCGGCGCGCCTGCGCGCGCGCATCCATGCCGGACTCGAAGAAGCTGAAGGTGCCGCGCGAATCGTTCTTCGCCCGCGACAGCGCCATGTCGGCGTTCATCAGAAGCTTCTCGGAATCGTCGCCGTCGCCGGGCGCGACCGCGATGCCGATGCTGGCGCCGATCAGCACCGAATGGCCGTCGAGCAGATACGGTTCGGAAATCGCGCCGAGCAGCCGCTTGGCGAGCAGCACGACGTCCTCGGGGCGGGTGATGCCGGCCTGCACGATGGCGAATTCGTCGGAATTCAGCCGCGCCGCGACGTCTTCGTCGCGCAGGCTCGAGCGCAGTCGGCGCGCCACGCCGCGCAGCAGCTTGTCGCCGACCGCGTGGCCGAGCGTATCGTTGACCGCCTTGAAGCTGTCGATGCCGAGGAACAGCACCGCGACCTTGTCGGCGGTGCGCCTCGTGTGCACCAGCATGTCGTCGAGCCGCCGGCGCAGCGAGTTGCGGTTCGGCAATCCGGTCAGGCTGTCATGCTGCGCCATGAAGGCGAGCCGCATCTCGGCGCGCTTGCGTTCGGTGATGTCCATCAGCGCCAGCAGCACCGCCGGCTGGTCGCCATAGGTGAGCTGCCGCGAATAGATCGCGAGATCGATCAGCGACCCGTCGGCCTTGACGTGCTTCCAGGTCCGGGTCGCGCGCTCGTCGCTGGTCTGCTCGCCGCTCCAGGGCAGTCCGCCGTCGAACGCCTGCAGATTGTGGATCGTCAGCGCGGCGAATTCGGTGGCCGTGTAGCCGTAATGCTCGATCGCGGCGTCGTTGACGGCGAGGATGCGCGCGTCGTCGTGAGCGCATACCAGCATCGGGACCGGGTTGCTGTCGAACATCAGCCGGAACGAGGCCTCGCGCTGCTTCAGTTCGGTGATGTCGATGCGCAGCCCGATGATGCCGCCGTCGGCGGTGAGGCGTTCCTCGATCTGGATGTGGCGGCCGTCGGCGAGGACCTGTTCGTGCGGTTTGCCGGGCGAATACATCCGCTTGACGCGCTCCTCGATCCACTCCTCCTCGCGGCCGGCGGCTTCCGGATAGTCGCCGCGCTCGACGCCGATGCGGATGGTGTCCTGCAGCCGCGCGCCGGGCTCGAACAGGTCGGAGCTGCGGTTGTAGATTTCCGCGTATTTTTTATTCCACAGGATGTAGCGGCCTTCGGCATCGAGAAACACGATGCCCTGGGGCAGGATGTCGATCGCCTCGCGCAGCCGGTCATGGGATTTCTGCGCTTCGGCGATCGCGGCGTCGGCATCGGCGCGGCGGCGCGCCAATTCGCCGACATGGTCCGTCGCAGCCTGGCCCCGCATCCGCGGTCTGGGTCCGGGTTTTTTCGGACGGCCGCGCGCCGCGGCTCGGGCAAAGGCCGCGCGCTTGAGGCGTTTTCTTCGCTTCGGACGGACGCTCGGCATTGTTTCGTCCCGTTTCTATTCTGAGCGTCCGTTGTCCGATAAGTATCTGAAAAAACGGTGTAACGTCGTACCGCCGCGCATCGCGCGACGCGCTGCGCTCGGGGCGATTGCCTGTTTGCACGGCGGCCGAGCGCGAACATATCGTGCAAGTTAACGCGATCGCCTATCCAAGCGTGCAGTTCGAGCTTTTTTACGTGCAAAAGTAGCAGTCCCGCGCTCTTGATGCGCGATATCCGGCCAAACGCACAATTTCGCGTCATCGCCTGGATTGGTTAGCGCAATGATAACGGGATCGTTCGAAACAGGTTCTGAACACAAGACTTCGGCGGACTGATAGGTATATTTGTGTTGCGGCGCGCGGAAGCTGTAAAAATCGGCCAAATTCCGACCGGCTTTCGTTCGTCGTCGCCGCCATGCCGCCTTCAGAAGGACTTCCGATGAAGATCCGTCCCCTGCGCGCGCTGCTGCTGACCGCGCTGCTGCTGGCGGCGGGCGCGGCGCAGGCGCAGGACAAGGGCAGCGTCGACCCGAAGCCGCTGCCGCCGCTCGCCAATCCGAACGATCCGAAGCTCGCCGCCAAGGAGCTGTTCGCCCGCAAGACCGCACCCGCGGCGATGCCGACCCGCGCGATCGGCTTCTACGCCAAGGGTTGTCTCGCCGGCGGCGAGGCGATTCCGATCAACGGCGACACCTGGCAGGTGATGCGGCTGTCGCGCAACCGCAACTGGGCGCATCCGGAGATCGTGGCGCTCCTGAAGCGGCTCTCGGTGAAGGCGCACGAGCAGGCCGGCTGGCCGGGCATTCTGATCGGCGACATGTCGCAGCCGCGCGGCGGGCCGATGCTGACCGGCCATGCCAGCCATCAGGTCGGGCTCGACGCCGACATCTGGCTGACGCCGATGCCGAACCGGCAATTGTCGCGCAACGAGCGCGAGGAGATGTCGGCTGTGATGATGGTGCGCAAGGATCGCCTCGACATCGATCCGGACGCGTGGACGCCGAGCCATCTCACGGTGATCCGCGCCGCGGCGCAGGAGCCGTCGGTGGAGCGCATCTTCGTCAACGCCGCGATCAAGAAGGCGCTGTGCCGCGAAGCCAGGGGCGACCGGAGCTGGCTGTCGAAGGTGCGCCCGATGTACGGCCACGATTATCACTTCCACGTCCGCATCAAATGTCCGGCCGGTGCCGCCGGATGCGAATCGCAGCCGCCGCCCGGCGACGGCGAGGGCTGCAACGCCAGCGATTTCGCCTACTGGTTCAGCGATCCGGTGCTGCATCCGAAACAGCCCGACACGCCGCCGAAGCCGAAGCCCGGACTGACGCTGGCGCAATTGCCCGCCGCCTGCCGCCAGGTGCTGCAAGCGCCGTAGTCAGTTCAAATCCCGGACAGCGACGACCAGGCCCTGGCGAGCCGGCGCCGCGCGATGGTCTTGCGGGTCTCCGGCCGCGGCGTGTCGTCCTTGTCCTCCGGCAGCCGCAGGCCGACGAGATTGACGCGGCCGCCGCCGATGCTGCGCGCGACCAGCACGATCGAATCCAGCGTCAGCGTCGCGCCGTTCTGCGGCGCGTGGTCGAGATGGATGTCGAAGTAGTCCGCAAGCGTGAGCGCAATGTCGTCGGGACCGACCGCGACGCCGTAGATCGCGGCGATGTCGCCGAGCACGACGTCGCCCGAAACCGTGAAGTCGCCGAGCAGATGCGGGTCCGGCGCCGCGCCGGGCGGCATGTCCACGAAGAAGCGATCCAGCGCCTCGGCCTTTTCCGGCGGCGCGAGCAGATAGAGATAGTCGCCCGCCACGACCGGCGCGGCCTCGGCGGGCGAGAGAATGTGCTGGTCGCGGATCACCAGCGTCGGCTTCGACCAGGACGGGATCAGGCCGCGGCGCAGATACAGGCTCTTCGCGCGCACCGCATAGCCGACCAGCTGCTGTTCGAGCTGCCACGGCAGATCGAGTTCGACGCGGCGCGGGCCGCGCTCGGCGCGCGAC
>CAXUBE010000189.1:0-5506 GCA_964249215.1 uncultured Rhodopseudomonas sp.
GAGCCGCGGCGCGGCGTCCTGCATCGGCGAAGCTTGGTACGGGCTTTGGCCGGCGGGCGGCAGGTAGCGCTCGTCGCGCGGGCGCCCCATCGCCGTCATCGATCCGTCCGGCGGCAAGGCGATGTCGTCCTCGTCCGGGGCGACGCCGGGCGCGCTCAGCGAAATCGGCGCATCGACCGTGCGGCCATAGCCGGGCTCCCGCACCGCGGCTTCAGGGTAGGAGGCCGGCGCGCGCGCGATCTGCGGCGGCAGCGCCGGCATTCGTGGCGGACTATCCGCGCCGATGCTGCCGGGCGGGCGCAATTCGTCGGCGAAACCGAACGCGCCGCTTTCGCCGAGGGCTGCGACCTTCAGCGGAAATTCCGCGCCGCAGATTCCGGGACCGGAGATCGGATCGATCCGCACCAGATCGGGATTTTCCTTGACCGCGCCGGATTTCAGGCATGCGACCTCGGCCTCGGCACGCCACGGTTCGCGCTCCGCGGACGAAAACATGCCGCGACCACAACCCGCCAACGCTACAAGGACGAAGGAGCCGACGAGATACAAGCGAACTCCGCGCGTCATGCGCGCAGGATCGGCGAATTTGTTTAAGGACTGATCAACGGGGCTTTTGCTCGAGGTTAACCATGACGCCGCAACGCCGTGGCGGTCGCGCGCGTTGGCCGGCGGGGGGTAAGGTTGAGCGGTTAGGTTAAATACGTGATCGCGTTGACGTTTCGCGCCGAAACGTTCAACTGGCTAAATGATCGATGACGACGACCGCTACGAACTCGACCCGACCGGCCAGCGCGTGCTGATCGGATTGACGCGCGAGGAGACGGCGGAATTCGTCGAGCTCGAAGACCACATCAGCAAGAACGGACCGCTGCCGCAGATATCCAACGACGAGTGGTATCGCCCGGAGGATCGTCGCTGGCTCGAACTGTACGAGAAGCATGAATCGGCGCGCCGCCCGTTTCTCAAGAGCAGCAAGACCCGGCACTGATCTCCCAGCCTCCGATTGTTAGCCTCCGAGATCAGCGTCCCCCACCCGATCCTCATGAAACAATTGCCGCGACGACGAAACCAAATCGCGGGCGCCACGACAACATCCCGAAACCGTCCACCGGCTACAGCTTGCCTCAAGAAAACGCGCCGAACGGCGCACCGGCGATCAAAAACAGGGGACCGACCATGTTCAACGTCAAGCTCAGCATCCGCGCAGCCGCCGCATTCGGCGTCCTCGCCGTCTCCATCATGGCACTGCCGTCGTCGGCCGGCGCCTCGCCGCTGCCGCTGTTTCCGTTTCTCGCGCCGCAGCCGGCGCCGCAACTCCAGGCCGCCCCGCAGGATGACGAGGACGGCACCACGCTCGAGATGCCGGCGCGGCTGAAGCGCCAGATCGTCAGCTACGCGACCCGCGAAGCACCCGGCACCATCGTGATCGACACGCCCAATACCTACCTCTATTTCGTGCTCGGCAACGGCCGCGCGGTCCGCTACGGCATCGGCGTCGGCCGCGACGGCTTCACCTGGTCGGGCGTGCAGTCGATCACCAGGAAAGCGGAATGGCCGGATTGGACGCCGCCGGCGGAAATGATCGCGCGCCAGCCTTATCTGCCGCGCCACATGGCCGGCGGCCCCGGCAACCCGCTCGGCGCGCGTGCGATGTATCTCGGCGGAACGGTGTACCGCATCCACGGCACCAACGCGCCGGCGACGATCGGCACCCACGTGTCGTCCGGCTGCATCCGCCTCACCAATGAGGATGTCGCCGACCTCTATGCGCGGGTCAATGTCGGCACCAAGGTCATCGTGCTGCCGATGGATCGGCGCGCCGACGGCGCCGAGGGCAGGCGCGGCTGACGCTTTCAAGCGCGGCTAGACGTCAAGACGACGACCCGGCGGGATCGGGCGATGGCGCGGATCACCCGCGCCATTTGCTCCGGTACATGGACGTCGCCGGCAAGATCATAAGCCGGATCGTCAATTGTGGCCGCAAATCGAACGACCGCCGCCCCGGCCGGCCAGCGGCGCGCTGGCGCGCGGATGATCCCGACTGTATTGTCGCGGCTCATTTCGTCCAGGACATCGATGCGGCTCAAGACGGTTTTGTTCGCGGGCGCGGTGCTCGCGGTGTCCTTTGCGGTCAGCCTGAAGGCGATCGACTGGATCATGCCCCGCGCCGATATCAAGCCGCCGGTGCTCGCGGCGCTGCCGCCTTTGCCGGCGGTGCGCAGCTCCATGATCGTGGTGCCGGTCGCGATCCCGCTGCCCGCGATCCGCGATCTCGTCGAGCGGGCGGCGCCGCGCAACTTCGCCGGCAAGGCCAATAATCCGCTGGAGCAAATCCTGTCGAATGCCGACATCGGCTGGACCGCGACCCGCGGCGCCATCACGGTCGGCGCCCAGCAGAGCCAGTTGGCACTGTCGTCGCCCATCACCGGCGCGATGGCGGTGAAAGGTTCGCTCTCCAGCAACGCCAAGGGCGCGGTCGGCAACGCGCTCGGCAAACTGCTCGGCGGCAATGCCGCCAAGACCATCGGCGTCAACATCAAGTCGTTCAATGCCAGCGCCGAGATCAAGGGTAGTCTCTTCATAACCGCGCGTCCGGTGATTCAGCCGAACTGGCGGATCGAGCCCGGGCTCAATGCGCAAGTCATCCTCGGCGACAGCAGCGTCTCGATCGCCGGCGCGCGCATCAACGTCCCGGCGCAGGTCAAGCCGGTGATCGACAAGGCGATCAACGATCAGCTCGCCAGCCTGCAGCAGCGCATCCGCGAGGATTCCGCGCTGGAGCGCAACGCGCGGCGCGAATGGGCGCGGCTCTGCCGTTCGATCCCGCTGCAGGGCGCGGGCGCCACGCAAAGCTTCTGGCTCGAACTGCGCCCGACCAAGGCCGTCGCCGCGCAGCCCGTGATCGACGGCAGCGCGGTCACCCTCACGCTCGGGATCGCCGCCGACACCCGCGTCACCGCCGCGCAGACCAAGCCGGACTGCCCGTTTCCCGCGACGCTGGAGATCGTGCCGCCGGAAGCCGCGGGCGTGCGCATCGCCGTCCCGATCGACATTCCTTACGCCGAACTGGAACAGCGGATCGAAGCCGCATTCGCCGGCAAGGTCTTCCCGGCCGACGGCAGCGGCCCGGCCGAGATGAGCGTCAGGCACGCCACCGTCGCGGCGAGCGGCGAGCGGCTGCTGCTCTCGCTGCTGGTCGGCGCCAAGAACAAGAGCAGCCTGTTCGGGTTGTCCGGCGAGGCGACGCTGCACGTCTGGGGCAAGCCGGAGCTCGACCAGGCGCAACAGACGCTGCGGCTGACCGGCATCGAACTTGCCGCCGAATCCGAATCGGCCTTCGACATGTTGGGCGCCGCGGCGCGCGCGGCCGTCCCTGCCCTGCAGAGCGCGCTTGCCGACGGCGTGTCGATCGACTTGAAGCCGGCCGCGACCAACGCGCAGCGCCGGCTCGCGGCGATGGTGTCGGACTACCAGACCAACGAGGACGGGCTGCGGGTCTCTTCGGAAGTCTCGGGGCTTCGGCTGACATCGCTGAGCTTCGATGCAGCCACCATCCGCGTCACCGCCGAGGCCGAGGGCATGATCAGCGTCGCGGTGACCAAACTGCCAGGACTGTGAGTCACGTCGAGCGTTTGTTGCACGACGACAAACGACCGGACAGCACGCGCCACCCGGTCGTCGTGTTCGCAGGTTGCTGACGCGATTACTGATTGGTGTACTTGAACTCCGGCGCCGCCTTCAACTCATCCTTGGTCGCGTTGTAAACCGCGTGGTCCGGATACCAGCGCGGCGTGTTGCTTGAAACAGCAGGCGCGGAACCCGTTGTCGTTCCAACCGACGGCGTCGGTGCCATCGTGGACGGCTGGTTGTTTGCCGCGGACGATCCCGGCGTGGCCGGCGGGTTCGTTGCGGTGTTGACCGCAACCGGCTCGTTTACCCATTTGATCTTCTCGAACGGCACCGACACGTAGTGCTCGCCGACGCCGAGGAAACCGCCGACGCCGATAATCACCGCGGTGATCTTGCCCGACGAATCGGTCAGCACATCGTTGATGTCGCCGAGGCTTTCATTCGCCGAATTGTAGACGTTCAGGCCCGGCAGCTTCGACGCGCGCCACTGGCCCTGCGCGGCCGAAGGCTGGTTGATCGCGGCGCGATCGGACGTGGCGGTCGGGGTCTGCGCGAACGACGCGGTGGCAAGCAACGTCGTGCCGAGCATGGCGGTCGCGATCGATTTTGCAATCATGGTTTGTCTCCGTTTTGTTGAGACTGGAAAACGGATGAGCCGGGCCGCCGTTCCAACAAACAGAGCAAAAACGCGTCGAAGAATTGCACCTTAAACGAGCAGTTTTTCTGGACACCGCAATAAATCCGTCATCGAAGGCTCGGCCGAATCACCGGCTCGGTTGCATGCAGGGCGCCCGGCGCGCGGACATGCAGCACCGCGACCTCGTCGGCATAAACCTTTTGCCAGCCGTCGAGATGGTCCAGCAGCTTCGCCGAAGCGGTCTCGGTGCGCAGCAGCGTCGCGTCGATGCGATACTGGTCGAGCAGGCCGAACAGCACATCGGGATCGCGCAAGCGGTTGGCCTTGTCGTGCGCGACCATGAATTGTTCGCCGTAGAGTTCGGTGCGGCCATCGATGAACGGCGCGACGCCATTGGCGATCAGATAGCCGCCGAAGTCGTAGGCGTTGAACACGCGCTGTACCCCGCGCTTCTTCAGTTCGGCGACCGCCGCGACCGGTGATGCGCTGGCATGCGGTTGAAACCGGTGCATCGACGCAAAGGCGATGCTGCCGGCGCACAGACAGAGCATGATGCCGGCGAGCAGCGCGCCGCGCGGCGAAGGCGCGTTTGCGCGGCTGGGATCGCCGGCGATCTGCGCGGCCATTGGAGCCGCGAGCAGGAGCGGCGCCAACAGCGCCAGCAGTTCGAGGTTGCGCTGGTGGCTCAGCGCCATGTGCACGAGGCCGAGCAGGATCAGGATCCGCACCGGCGGCAGCGTGACGCCGCGCAGCAATGCCAGTCCGGCGCCGGCGAGCAGCGTCAGTTCCAGCGCGCCGATGCTGCTGAAATCCGCGGGGCGCCATTCGATGATCAGTTCGAGCGCTTCGCCGAGCGACAGAATCTTCTGCGACGCCAGCAACGCATTCCAGCCATAGGGCGTGACGCAGCCCGCGCCCAGCGCGGCGATCCCGAACGACGCCCAGCGCAGTGCCAGCGCCGTGCGCTTGGCAGGCTCCGCATGCGACACCGCCTCCAGCGCAAGCGGTGCGACCAGCATCAGCCCGAGCACCGCGGCCAGGCCGCCACGGAACGCCCATTCCTGCAGCCGCGCGTCGAGCGGGCGGCGGCGGATCGCCTCGATCGCATAGAAGAACAGATGGCCGCCATCCAGCATGGGCACTGGCAGCAGGTTGACGAACCCCCGCTTGATGGAGACCATCGCTACCAGCCAGGTGAACGCCGACCAGCCGAGCGACAGCTGCTCGCCCGACACCTTG
>CAXUBE010000190.1:0-5466 GCA_964249215.1 uncultured Rhodopseudomonas sp.
GGCGGCAGCTGGCCGACGGATTCCGGTTCGTGTCCGGCGCGTTCGACGCTGCCGGACCAGTCAGGATCAAACCCGTGTCCCGAATTGTCCCACGCCTCCATCTGCTCGGCAGCAGCGCGCTCGCGTTTGCGCTGTTCGTGCCGCCCCTCGCCTTCGCACAACCGGCGGTCGATCTGCCCGGCGTCACCGTCCCCTCGCCACGCCGCGCGCAACCGCCGCGGCGTCCCAAGGCGCGCGTCGCCACCACCGCGCGCAGGCAGGAGCCCGCGGCTCCTCCACCCACCGAAGCGCAAGTCATCGCGGACAAGAACACGGTATTCGACAATACACGCCGCAACATCGTCGCGCCGATCGGCACCGCGCCTTACGAATTCAGCCGACAGGACATCGAGGCGCTTCCGCAGGGTACCAATACGACACTTGACAAGGTGCTGTTGCAGGCGCCTGGCGTGACGCAGGATTCCGCCGCCAGCGGCGAACTGCATGTCCGCAACGAACACGCCAATCTGCAATACCGCATCAATGGCATCGCGCTGCCCGATGGCGTCGGCGCTTTCAGCCAGTTTCTGGACAGCGGAATCATAGGCAGCCTTGCCTTGATCACCGGCGCACTGCCGGCGCAGTTCGGCCTGCGCACCGCTGGCGTCATCGACATCCAGACCAAGACCGACGTCTTCAACAACAGCGGCAGCATCAGCCTATACGGCGGGAGTCACGGAACGATCACGCCGCGTTTCGAATACGGCGGCACCGTCGGCCAAACTCAATATTATGTATCCGGGCGCTACTTCGGCAGCACTCTGGGACTGGAAAACCCGACGCCCAACAATGAAGCCATTCACGACCGTACCTCGCAGGAAAAGGGATTTCTCTATCTGTCGACCGTGATCGACCCCACCAGCCGCCTGACGCTGATCAGCGGTTTCTCGAATGCGGCATATCAGATCCCCGACAATCCGGGACAGCCGCCCGCGTTCACGGCATTCGGCGTGTCCGATTTCAACTCGGCGCTGCTCAACGAGCGCCAGAACGAATTCAACCAGTTCAATGTGGTCGCCTACCAGAAATCGGTTGATGGTCTGGATTTCCAGCTTTCCTATTTCAACCGCACCAGCACCCTGCATTTCATGCCGGACACGATCGGTGACGTCGTGTTCAACGGGGTGGCTTCCGACGTCTATCGCCGCAGCATCGCCCACGGCATTCAGGAAGACACCTCCTACCAGATAGGCTTCTCCCATACGCTTCGCTTCGGCTTCTCGGCCAGCGCGGAGAATACCCTCGTCAACAACGCCTCCACCGTGCTGCCGCTCGATGGCGACGGCAATCCGGTCGATGCGCCGTTCACCGTGTCGGAATCCAGCGCCAAGACCGGTTGGCTGTTCAGCACCTACCTTCAGGACGAGTGGAAGATCACCAATCGGCTGACATTGAACGCGGGCCTGCGCTTCGACCAGATGGTTCAATATGTCGATGCCAATCAGTTCAGCCCGCGCCTGAGCCTGACCTGGAAGCCGTTCGACGGCACCACGTTCCACGCCGGCTATGCGCGCAATTTTACCCCGCCGCCGCAGGTGCTGGCTGTCCCGACCAATCTCGCGCTGGTGCAAAACACCACCCAGCAACCGGCCGTCTCTGCCAACGATCCGGTCTTGCCGGAGCGCTCGAACGTGTTCGACGTTGGCGTGGTGCAGAAAATATATGCGATTCCAGGCCTCGAAGTCGGGGTCGATGCGTATTACAAGAGCGCGCGCGACCTGCTTGACGACGGGCAATTCGGCGCGGCCTATGTGCTGACCGCCTTCAACTACGACCGGGCGCAGAATGTCGGCGTCGAACTGAAATCGTCCTACACCAACGGCAATTTCCGCGCCTACGCCAACGTCGCGTGGGCCAAGCAGATCGCCACCAACGTGGTGTCGAACCAGTATCTGTTCGATCCGGACGAACTGGCCTATATCGCCAGCCATTATATCTTCACCGATCACGCCCAGCTTTGGACCGCCTCCGCCGGCGCATCCTATCTGTGGGACCGCACGCGGTTCAGCGCATCGGTGATTTACGGCAGCGGCCTGCGCGCCGGCTTTGCAAATACCGACACGGTTCCATCTTACACCCAGGTCAATCTCGGACTATCGCGCGACTTCAATATCGCGAGCGCCACAAAGCCGACCACACTGCGGTTCGACGTCGTTAACCTGTTCGACAAGATCTACGAGATCAGGGACGGTTCGGGCATCGGCGTGTTCGCGCCGCAATATGGACCGCGGCGCGGATTCTTTGCCGGCATCTCGCAGAAGCTTTAGCGCTAAGTCTCAATCTGGCGCGCCATGCGCCAGTCCGGGCGGACCGGTCCGGCGACACCCGCGAACGCGCCATCGACGAGTTCGGCGACCAGCAGCCGCGCTTCGTCGACCGGGCCCGGCATGGTGACGCGGCCTTCCGGGATCAGCGTGAAGCCGACGCGGCGGTAATACGCCTCGTCGCCGACCAGCACGATCAGACGATGGCCCTTGGCGCGGGCATCGCCGATCGCGCGCTCGAGCAGCGCGCGGCCGATGCCGTGCGAACGGAATGGCGGCTCGACCGTCAGCGGGCCGAGCATGAGCGCCGGCGTGGTGCCGATCAGGATCGGCAGTTGCCGCACCGAGCCGACCAGCAGGGTGCCGATCCGCGCCGTGAAAGACAGCTCATAAAGATGATCGACGTGTTCGCGCAGCCGATAGGCGCTGAGCACGAAGCGTCCGGGCCCGAAGGTGCGCTCATGCAGGCGCTCGATGGTTTGCGCGTCGCTCGGGGTCTCGGCGCGGATGGTAGGGGACGCATCGCTCATCGCACGACATCCGTCATGTTCAGCGCCATGTCGCGGACGGCGCCGCGCCGTCCAGCACTTCCGCGATTCGTCGCCGCGTGCCCGCGGTCGTGTCCGCCGGCAGCGCCGCGGCGTCGAAAAAGCCGGTGGCGACAATCTCGCGGTTCGGCTCCGGCGCGCGATCCTGACGGTAAGCGCGGACGACGTAGACCGCGACGTGATCGCGCCGCGACACGTGGCTGTTGAGGAACACGCCATGCAGCGCCGGCGCGCCGGCGAGTTCGACGCGGCCCTCCTCCATCAGTTCGCGCGTCAGCGCCTGCAGCAGGGTTTCGCCGACCTCGACGCCGCCGCCGGGCAGATGCCAGCCGGCGACGTAGCTGTGCTTGACCAGCAGCACCCGCCGCTCGGAATCGAGCACCACGCCGCGCACGCCGAGCGTCATGCCGCGCGCGAAACGCCAGTACAAATGAAACGCCTGCCGCAACGCCGGCTCCAGACTGCGCCTGATTTTCTGCATGGGAGGCAATGAGCGGACCGATCTGCCGGCGGCGATGCTTGCGCGGCGCGGCGCAGCTTGCCAAAACATCGGCGGCTTTGACAGGCGCGATTTGCGCCGCGCCGCCGATGAGCGACGACCGCGATGACTTTCACGCTGGCGCATCTGTCCGATCCGCATCTGCCGCCGATGCCGGCGGCGCGGCCGCGCGACCTCGCCGGCAAGCGCGCGCTGGGCTATCTGAACTATACCAGCAAGCGCCGTGTCATCCACCGCCGCGACGTACTCGATCTGCTGGTCGCCGACCTCGAGGCGCAACACCCGGACCACATCGCGGTGACCGGCGATCTCATCAACATCGCGCTGGAAGCGGAATTCGCGCCGGCGCGCGCGTGGCTGGCGAGCCTCGGCACGCCGGATCGCGTCAGCCTCGTGCCCGGCAACCACGACGCCTATGTGCGCGCGACGCAGTCTCGCCACGCGCAGTGCTGGGGCGACTACGCGCGCAACGACGATACCGGGTCGGGCGCTGCGGATTATCCTTACGTCCGCCGCCGCGGCGCCGTGACGCTGATCGGCGTGTCCAGCGCGGTGCCGACGGCGCCGTTCATGGCGACCGGCCGGCTCGGCGAAGCGCAGCGCGGCGCGCTGCAGCGGATCCTCGCGGCGCTGGCGTCCGAACATGCGTTTCGCGTGCTGCTGATCCATCATCCGCTGCGCTCCGAAGCGAGTCACAAGCGGCTGACCGACGCGAAAGAGTTGCGCGCGCTGCTGCGACGCTACGGCGTTGAGCTGGTGCTGCACGGCCACGACCATGTGCACGAGACCGTCATGATCGACGGTCCGACAGCGCCGATTCCGGTGGTCGGCGTGCCGTCGGCGTCGGCGTTCTGCGACGGCCATCGCCCCAACGCGGCATACAATCTGTTTGCGATCGCGCGCGACGGCGCGGCCTGGCGCTGCACGAAGACCACGCGCGGGATCGACGCCACGATGCGAATGGAAGAAACGCAGCGCGTGGCTTTGTATTAGGTGGCGCGCACGCCAATGAGCCGCCAACTATATCCCGCGCAGCGCGGCGGCCAGCGCCACGACGAACAGCGCGAGCGCGCCGATCAGACAGCCGAGCGCGAACGGCCAGAACCGGCTGCGCGGCTTCGTGACCAGCCGTTCGTCGGCGGCGTTGGTGACGCCCAGCGCGTGCTCGCGCTCGATCAGCCGGCGCGCGACGTAGGCGGTCACCGCCTCGGCGATCCTGCCGGCCTCGTGCGATTCGGCGAGCACGGTTCGGCCGAACCGGGAATCCTGCACGAAGCGGTACATCCGCTTGTCGCGGCCCATCGCGACATGCGCGACGACGTCGATCCACAGCCGCGGGGTTTCGCCCTGGCTGATGCCGCGATCGAACATCTCGACGTCTTTCGGGATCTGCGCGAACAAGGGATCGAGCGCCTCGCCTAGAATTTCGAGCCGCGCAATTTCGGCGTCGCGTAGTTCGACGACGACGCCGGTGCGATCGGCGGCCTCGATGCGGGCCTTGCGCATCACGTCGCGCAGCCGCACCGGAACGGCGTCGCCGGGACTCGAAGCTTGGACTGGACCGCTATTCGGCGCGTCGGACATAAGCAGGCGGCTCCATCGGCGGGAGCGTTAACCTAGCATTAACCGTGTTGCCGAGCAAAGGTCCGCGATTTCAATGGCTTGCAAAAAGCCACGGTTGCGCCCCGGGTTCGTCGCATGCCTGCCGCAGGATTTTCCGCCGTCAAAACAGTCGCGGCCCCGCCATCCCGGACGAAGCCGCATGTTGTTGAAATGTCTCGGCGAACCGCGCGATCAGGCGATCGCGCGGTTGGGCTCTTCCACGATCGAAAACCGCACGCCGGCGCGGTGGCGGTTTTCTTCCGAGACCACCTTCCAGGCGTCCTCGGCTTCCTTGCGGGTCTTGAACGGACCCTGCACCTGGGCCGATCCCTCGACCAGCTTGTGGAAGTTCATCGAGCCGAACTCGCCGCCGATCACCCAGAAATTGCTGCCGCTGGTCATGGTCATCTCCTTAGTTAGCGTTAGCCGAACTGGTTCATCGTGTTGTGGGCGCCGCCGGCTTTCAGCGCGGCCTCGCCGGCGAAGTATTCCTTGTGATCGTCGCCGATGTCCG
>CAXUBE010000191.1:0-5411 GCA_964249215.1 uncultured Rhodopseudomonas sp.
GCCCTCGATTTTCGGCACCGGAAACGCGCGCAGCCATAATTGCGGATCGTTCTCGAACGCGGTCGGCTTGATCTCGTCGAGCACCGCGGCGTCGATGCCGATGTCGACCACGCGCACACGCCCGCAATGCACCCGCCCCGGCATCAGCAGATGGCCGGGCTTGCGTCGGAAGAACGTCACGGTCTCGCGCGCCTTTACCGCGGCGCCCATCACCATACCGCTCCGGCCGTCGATCCCGCTCGGCAGGTCGACGCTAAGCACCATGGCCGATGATGCGTTGATCGCCGCGATCACCGCCAGCGCCTTTTCCGCGACCGGCCGGTTGAGACCGGTGCCGAACAGCGCGTCGATGATCAGCGCCGGCGTGCCGATCGACAGCGGCAGGAACGGCAGCAACGCGGCCTTCCACTCCTGCGCCGCCAATCCGGCATCGCCTTCGGGCGCGTCGCGCTCGCCCTGCAGCATCACCGACACGTTGCGGCCCATCGCCACCAATTCGGTGGCCGCAATCAGCCCGTCGCCGCCATTGTTGCCGGTCCCGGCCACCACCAGGATCGGCCCGTGCGGCGTGAGTTCGACGGCGGCACGCGCCACCTCGCGCCCTGCCGCCAGCATCAGCGCGAACCCGGAGGAGCCGCCGGCGATCGTCAGCAGGTCCGCGCGGCTCATTTCGGCAGGGGTGAGCAGTTCCATCGAGCGCCTTAAGGAGAGGCAATTTCGGCAGTGCGTCAAACAATTTGCTGTTTGACGCCGCGCAGTTAGGCTAAATGCCTCATAAATGGACATCCACTCGCCGAGCGAAGCGGCTACCGTTCGGGATACGGTCGTCAATCCGCTGATAATGCGTCCATTTTGGTCGCTTGCGAACTTGGCATGGACCCTGCTTTTACGGAAGTCATGTTTCGATCAAGGGTGCTCACCGGCAGACGCAGAAGGTGCGCCCGACGATTCCGCTTCCGGAAAGCCGCATTCCCGCGGCGCGTCGGCGCACCTCATCATCCGCACAGAAGAGCTATCGATCAACCGCGCGCGCGGCGCGAACAATAACGGGCAGTCAGCCTGGGACGTCGGAAGTGCGAGGGTACCTCAGTGAAGAAAATCGAAGCCATCATCAAGCCGTTCAAGCTCGACGAGGTGAAAGAGGCGCTCCAGGAAGTCGGCCTGCAGGGGATCACCGTCACCGAAGCGAAAGGCTTCGGCCGCCAGAAGGGCCATGCGGAATTGTACCGCGGCGCGGAATACATTGTCGACTTCCTGCCCAAGGTTAAGATCGAGATCGTGATTTCCGACGACCTCGTCGAAAAAGCCATCGACGCGATCAGGCGCGCGGCGCAGACCGGCCGGATCGGCGACGGCAAGATTTTCGTGTCCAATATCGAGGAAGCGGTCCGCATCCGGACCGGCGAATCCGGGCTGGACGCTATCTAGACCAGCGCGTATTGAGTGCCCTCCCACGGCAGCGGCCGCGCTGCCGATAACAAACCTATAAGCCCGGGGGGCCTGATGACGACCGCGAAAGAAGTCCTGAAATCGATCAAGGACAACGACGTCAGATACGTCGACCTGCGCTTCACCGATCCGCGCGGCAAGTGGCAGCATGTGACCTTCGACGTCTCGATGATCGACGAGGACATCTTCGCCGAAGGCACCATGTTCGACGGCTCGTCGATCGCCGGCTGGAAGGCGATCAATGAATCCGACATGATGCTGATGCTCGATCCGGCGACCGCGACGATCGATCCGTTCTTCGCAGAGACCACCATGGTCATCACCTGCGACATCATGGAGCCCTCGACCGGGGAGCCCTACAACCGCGACCCGCGCGGCATCGCCAAGAAGGCCGAGGCCATGGTCAAGTCGATGGGCATCGGCGACACCGTGATGGTCGGCCCGGAAGCCGAGTTCTTCGTGTTCGACGACGTTCGCTTTTCGACGGATCCCTACCGGACCGGCTTTCGCCTCGATTCGTCCGAACTGCCGAGCAATTCCGACACCGAATATGAAGGCGGCAATCTCGGCCACCGCGTCCGCACCAAGGGCGGTTACTTCCCGGTTCCGCCGCAGGATTCGGTGCAGGACATGCGCTCGGAAATGCTGGGCGCGATGGCCAAGATGGGCGTCAAGGTCGAGAAGCACCACCACGAGGTCGCTTCCGCCCAGCACGAGCTCGGCATGAAGTTCGACACCCTGACCCACATGGCCGACCAGATGCAGATCTACAAATACTGCATCCACCAGGTCGCGCATATCTACGGCAAGACCGCGACCTTCATGCCCAAGCCGGTCTATGGCGACAACGGCTCGGGCATGCACGTGCACCAGTCGATCTGGAAGGACGGCAAGCCGATTTTCGCCGGCAACAAATACGCCGATCTGTCGGAGACCTGCCTGCACTATATCGGCGGCATCATCACCCACGCCAAGGCGATCAACGCCTTCACCAATCCGTCGACCAATTCCTACAAGCGCCTGGTGCCGGGTTACGAGGCGCCGGTGCTGCTGGCCTACTCCGCGCGCAACCGCTCGGCGTCGTGCCGGATTCCCTATACCACGTCTCCCAAGGCAAAACGCGTCGAGGTCCGCTTCCCCGATCCGATGGCCAATCCCTATCTGGGCTTCGCCGCGATGCTGATGGCCGGCCTCGACGGCATCAGGAACAGGATCGATCCCGGTCCGGCGATGGACAAGGATTTGTACGATCTGCCGAAGGAAGAGCTGAAGTCGATCCCGACGGTCTGTGGTTCGCTGCGCGAGGCGCTCGACAATCTCGACAAGGATCGCGCGTTCCTGAAGAACGGCGGCGTGTTCGACGACGATTTCATCGACGCCTACATCGAACTGAAGATGACCGAGGTGATGCGCTTCGAGATGACGCCGCATCCGGTCGAGTTCGACATGTACTATTCGCTCTGACGCGCAAAGCGCGCGGGTCGACCAAAAGGCGCCCGAACGGGGCGCTTTTTTCTTGTGAGTTTGAGGTTCAACCGCCGGTGCCGCGCGTGGTCGGTCCGGATATGATCTCGTTGCGCAGCGCGTTGTAGCGCCGGCGCGCCTCGCGCTCGCGTTCGTCGATCAGCGCGATCGCATCCTCGCGCGACAATGGCGCGCTGCTGATCGGCTGCGAACTGCCGCCGATGGTCTCATCGACGTAGAACGCGCCCTCGTCGCCCTTGCGCAGCCGCCACCTGAAGCGCAGCGAATCCAGCGGACCCGGGCCGTACTTGGCGTAGCCCTCGCCGCCCTCGATGATCGGCTCGGCAGGCGCGTCGTAGGACTGCTCGACCGACGCCGACGCCGGCACCGCCTTGGCGCCGGGCGGTTCCGGATTGTCGAGGATATTTGCGATCGCGGCGAGGGCGTGATCGGTCGGATCGTTCTGGCTCAACGAGAAGTCCCCCCCGGGAATCGGGCATGCGCACGATCCATGCTGTAGACGTCAAAACATTTCCATTGTTCTAAAAAAGCTTGGCTTTTTTACGCGCGGCTCCCCGCCCGCGGATTTATCGATGCACGCGCGCCCTTCGCACTGCGCCGCCGACCGCCAGCGAAGTGGTCTACCACGAAGACCACCGCAATTCTGGCAGACACCGGCACGATCTTTCGCGTCTCCATCCCGCCTTCCTGAAATCAGTTCAGCACGTCCTGATTGACGACGTTCTGCCGGATCGGCTCGCCGTCGACCGCGCTCAGCATGTTGCGCGCGGTCTGTTCTCCCATGCGGTCGAGCGCTTCGCGGGTGACGCCGGCAACGTGCGGCGCGACGATGACGTTGGGCAGGTCGAACAGTTGGTGCCCCGCCGGCGGCGGTTCCTGCTCGAACACGTCGAGCCCGGCGCCGGCGAGCCTGCCCGCGACCAGCGCATCGTACAGCGCGGCTTCGACGACGATGCCGCCGCGCGCGGTGTTGATCAGATAGGCGGTGCGTTTCAGGCGGCCGAGCCGGCCGGCGTCGAACAGGCCGGTGGTTTCCGGCGTCTTCGGGCAGTGCAGGCTGATGAAATCGGCGCGCGGCAGCGCCGCGTCGAGGTCCGCGACCGGCTCGCAGCCGGCGGCCGCAATCTCCTCGGCGGACTTGTACGGATCGTACACCAGCACGTTCATTTCCATCGCGAGGCACCGCTTGGCGGTGCGGGTGCCGATCCGGCCGAAGCCAATGATCAGCACGGTCTTGCCGAACAGGTCGAACGGCAGCACGCCGAGCCGCGTGCTCCAGCCGCCCTGCTTGACCAGCGCGTGCAGCTCGACCGCGCGTTTGGCCAGCGTCAGCATCATGAACAGCGCCTGCTCGGCGACAGAGGGCGAATTCGCGGTGCCCGCCGTCATCAGCGGCACCTTGCGGCGGCTCAGCGCCGGCACGTCGATCGCGTCGTAGCCGACCCCGATCCGTGCCACAACCTTCATGTTCTGCGAGGCGTCCAGTTCGGGCTCGCCGAAGCGGGTGGCGCCCAGCGCCACGCCGTGCACCGGCGCCTGCTGCGCCAGCATGGTCGCGAAATCCTTGGCGGAGATCATGTTGGGAAATTCCACCACGTCGAGATCGGCGCGTTCGGCGAACAGCGCCCGGCCCTGCCGCGACATCGATTCGGTGATCAGAAATTTCGTCTTGTTGGTGGTCATTCCTGCCCTCGTTATCGTTCTTCGTTTGTTGTTTTTGGACGATCGCCGAATGGACGGCGCCGAAGCGGCTGCTCTAGCAGGTGGCCTCGCGGCAGGTCCACAGCCGAGACCTCAGGACCGCGTCGCCAACACCACGCCGGCCAGCGTGAACACCAGGGCAGCGACCTGGCCGATGCCGAGCGGCTCGTGCAGCGCCGCGGCAGATGCGACGACGCCGATCACCGGCACCGCCATGGTGCCGATCGCCGCCACCGACGCCGGCAGGCGGGCCAGCGCCGCAAACCAGCTCACATAGGCGATGCAGAACTGCACCAGCGTGGAATACGCCAGCAGCAGCCAGCCGAGCCGGGAAACCGCGCCCCATTGCGCGGTCTCGATCGCCAGCCCGACCAGCGCCACCGGCAGGCAGCCGATCCCGATCTGCCAGGCGGCCGCGGTGATCGGCGGCAATGTCAGCGGCAGTTTCTTCGACAGCACGGTGCCGAGCGCGAAGGCCATAGACCCCGCAAGCGCCATCACGATCCCCGGCAGCTTCGCGGCGCTCGCGCTGAAGCCGTTGCCGCCCATGATCGAGGAGAGACCCGCAAACGCCATCACCAGCGCCACGGCGCGAAGCCATGTCGGCCGCTCGCCGAGCACCGGCCAGGCCAGGATCGAGGCCCATACCGGCATGGTATAGGCGATCATCGCGGCTTCGCTGGCGGGCAGCCACACCAGTGCCAGCCCCATCAGCACCATCCAGCCCATCACGTTGAGCACGGCCGCGAGCACCAGCCGCGGCCACAGGTCGCTTC
>CAXUBE010000192.1:0-5409 GCA_964249215.1 uncultured Rhodopseudomonas sp.
GCATCGGCCGCGCCACGGCGCTCGCCGCCGCCGCGCGCGGCTTTCGCGTCTGCGTCGGCTATGCGTCCAACGAGGCCTCCGCCGCGGAGGTCGTCGAGAGGATCGCGGCCGGCAACGGCAAGGCCGTCGCGGTCAAGTGCGACGTCGGCAGCGAGGCCGACATCGTCGCGCTGTTCGAAGCCGCTGATGCGTTCGGCACGCTCGGCGCCCTGGTCAACAATGCCGGCATCGTCGGCGTGACGTCGCGGGTCGACGAGATGTCGGCCGAGCGCATCGCGCGCATCATGGCGGTCAACGTCACCGGCAGCATGCTGTGCGCGCGCGAGGCGGTGAAGCGGATGTCGACCCGCCACGGCGGCGACGGCGGCGTGATCGTCAACCTGTCGTCGGTGGCGGCGAAGCTGGGCTCGCCGAACACCTATGTCGACTACGCGGCCTCGAAGGGCGCGATCGATTCATTCACGATCGGGCTTGGCCTTGAGGTCGCCGGCGAGGGCATCCGGGTCGCCGCGATTCGCCCCGGATTGATCGACACCGATATCCACGCCAGCGGCGGCGAACCGGACCGCGCGCACCGCCTTGCGCCGAATGTGCCGATGAAGCGGGTCGGCACTGCCGACGAGGTCGCCAATGCCATCGTCTGGCTTTTGTCGGATGAGGCGTCGTATGTCACCAGCGCCATCCTTGATGTGTCCGGCGGACGGTAAGCGACAGGACGCTTTGTTTGGGCTATGGAGAAGCAGGATGGGCGGAAGGGTACGGCGATGGCCGAAGAGGTCGATCTCAGGTTTCTTGGCGAACAAATCAAGCGCTTGCAGGGCGATGTCCGGTTGCTCAAATCGGACATGGCGCAGATGAGAGCCGATAGCGCCAAGGTTGAAAGCGATATTGCCGCGCTTAAAGCCGACACGACGGCCATCAGAAACGATTTGGAGGCCTTCCGCGAGACCGTGGACGACCGGTTCGATCAGCAAATCGAGTTTATGAAATCGAGCTTCAGAACCCTGTCGCAAGAAATTGCAGAATTAAAGAAAAGCTGACATGCCCTCTTACGATCTCGTTGTTATCGGCACCGGTCCCGGCGGCTATGTCTGCGCGATCCGCGCGGCGC
This sequence comes from uncultured Rhodopseudomonas sp., assembly GCA_964249215.1. Lineage (GTDB taxonomy): Bacteria > Pseudomonadota > Alphaproteobacteria > Rhizobiales > Xanthobacteraceae > CAXUBE01. Next base: position 1,112 of record CAXUBE010000192.1, read on the forward strand.
AGCTCGGCATGAAGGTCGCCGTCGTCGAAAAGAACGCCACGCTCGGCGGCACCTGCCTCAATATCGGCTGCATGCCGTCGAAGGCGCTGCTCTACGCCTCGGAGATGTTCGAGGAGGCCGGGCATTCGTTCGCCAAGATGGGCATCGGCGTGCCGGCGCCGAAGCTCGATCTGCCGTCGATGATGGCCTTCAAGCAGCAGGGCATCGACGGCAACGTCAAGGGCGTCGACTTCCTGATGAAGAAGAACAAGATCGACGTCATCATGGGCACCGGCAAGGTGCTCGGCACCGGCAGGATCGAGGTCAAGGGCGCCGACGGCAAGACCAAGAGCGTGGAGACCAAAAACATCGTCATCGCGACCGGCTCCGACGTGGCGCGGCTGAAGGGCGTCGAGATCGACGAGAAGCGCATCGTGTCCTCGACCGGCGCGCTGTCGCTGGGCAAAGTGCCGGAGAAGCTGGTGGTGGTCGGCGCGGGCGTGATCGGGCTCGAGCTCGGCTCGGTGTGGCGGCGGCTCGGCGCGCAGGTCACCGTGGTCGAGTTCCTCGACCGTATCCTGCCCGGGATGGACGGCGAGGTCGTCAAGCAGTTCCAGCGCATCCTGGAGAAGCAGGGTTTCGCATTCAAGCTCGGCGCCAAGGTCACCGGCATCGACAGCTCCGGCGCGAAGCTCGCGGTGCAGGTCGAGGCCGCGGCCGGCGGCAAGCCGGAGACGCTGGAGGCCGACATCGTGCTGGTGGCGATCGGGCGCGTCGCCTACACCGACGCGCTCGGCCTGAAGGAGGCGGGCGTCGCGCTGGACGAGCGCGGCCGGGTCAAGATCGACCCGCATTTCGCGTCCAGCGTGCCGGGCATCTACGCGATCGGCGACGTCATCGCGGGGCCGATGCTGGCGCACAAGGCCGAGGATGAAGGCGTCGCGGTGGCCGAAGTGCTCGCCGGCAAAGCGGGACACGTGAACTACGACATCATTCCGGGCGTGGTCTACACCACGCCGGAAGTGGCGTCGGTGGGCAAGACCGAGGAGGAACTGAAACAGGCCGGCGCCGCTTATACCGTCGGCAAGTTTCCTTTCACCGCCAACGGCCGCTCCAAGGTCAACCAGACCACCGACGGCCTGGTGAAAATTCTTGCCGACGCCAAGACCGACCGGGTGCTCGGGGTGCACATCGTCGGCCGCGAAGCCGGCGAGATGATCCACGAGGCCTGCGTGCTGATGGAATTCGGCGGCTCCGCGGAAGATCTGGCGCGGACCTGCCACGCCCATCCGACCCGGTCGGAGGCGGTGAAGGAAGCCGCGCTTGCGGTCGGCAAGCGCGCCATCCATATGTGAGAGGTTCCGGCCCGCCCGGAACGGACGAGGCCCATGACGCGCCGCCTGCTACAGCCGGTCTGGTTCCTGCTCGCCGCGATCTTCCTGATCGAGGCCTGGCTGTGGGATCATCTCGAGCCCTGGGTCGCGCGGCTGGTCGCGCTGATCCCCCTCAACAGGCTGAAAATCTGGCTGTCGCAGCGGATCGAGCGGCTGTCGCCGCCGATGACGCTGATCGTGTTCCTGGTGCCGGTCGCGCCGCTCTATCCGCTGAAGCTGTTCGGGCTGTGGCTGTTCGCGCGGCACCACTGGATCGCCGGCGTGCTGATCATCGCCTTCGCGCAGTTCGTCGGGCTCGGCGTCGCGGCGTTCATCTTCGACGTGACGCGGCCGAAGCTGTTGCGGATGCGGTGGTTCGCCCGGCTTTACGGGTTCCTGCTGACGATCCGCGCCCGCGCCCGCGCGATCGTGTCGCCGATCATGACGCAGATCCGCGCGGCGATCGGCAGCAGCGGCGAAGGCTGGACGCGCACGCTGCGGATGGTGCGGCGCTTCCGGCGCAACGTGCATCTGATGCGTTGATGCGGCGATTTGCTACATCAGATGCACGGCGTGCGGCGCGAACAGGCCGATCGCCGTGAACGCGATGCCGGCAACCGCCAGCGCGCCCGACACGTAGGCCAGCGCCACGATGCCGGTGATGATGGTCGCCGACGCCAGCACGATGCCGATCTGGAACGCGGCCGACGCCACCTCGTAATGATGGTAGCGCGCCATCGCGAGGTCGCGTTCCTCCTCGGCATGCTTGGCGCGTTCGGAGAGTTGTTCGGAGCCCTCGCCGGTCTCCGGCTCGGAGCGATAGCGCGCCGCGGTCCTGGTCCACTCGTCGATCTGCTTGCTCAGCGCCGCCTTTGCGGCGTCGTCGCCCATCACCCCGAGGCTGAGCTTGGCCTGGTCCGAGGTCGCCTGCACCACGGTGCGGCGGATGCTCTTGGCCTGGAAGAACGCCCACAGGTTCGAGGCCTCGACGTTCTTGGAGATCGACTCGGTCTGCGCGCCCTTGCCGAGCGTTTCGGACAGCGCGAGGCAGAGCGCGATGATCGCGATCAGGAGCGCGATCTTCTTGTTTTCGCCGGAAGCGTGCTCGGCGTGTTCGGCATGCTCCATGCTTTCATGCGCGCTCATGGCGTGACGTCTCCCGAAAATATGCTGCCGTCATGCCCCGGCTCGACCCCGGCATCGATCGTACCATCACGATCTTTCGGCGCGATGGATTGCCGGGTCAAGCCCGGCAGCGACGCTTTGTGCAGGATCGCCGCGGCATCGACGCTTACGCCCGCGGATGCGCGGTGTTGTAGACCTCGAGCAGCCGCTCGCTGTCGATGCCGGTATAGATTTGCGTGGTCGAGAGCGACGCATGGCCGAGCAGTTCCTGGATCGCGCGCAGATCGCCGCCGCGGGTCAACAGATGCGTCGCGAAGGAATGCCGCAATGCGTGCGGCGTCGCGCTGTCCGGCAGGCCGAGCGCGCCGCGCAGCCGCTGCATCGTCAACTGGATGATCCGCGGACTGAGCGCGCCGCCGCGCGCGCCGACGAACATCGGTCCGTCGGCGGCCAGCGGATGCGGGCAGGCCGCGGCGTAATCGTCGATCAGCACCAGCACGTTGTGCAGCACCGGCACCATGCGGGTCTTGGCGCCCTTGCCGTGGACGATCAGCGTGTCGCCGTCGCCGGGCTTCGGCACGTCGCGCCGTTTCAGCCCGAGCGCTTCGGAGATGCGCAGTCCCGACCCGTACAACAGCGCTATCACCGCGGCGTCGCGCGCCCAGATCCAGGGTTCGCGCGTGTCGCCGGCGCGTTCGTCGGCGTCGGCAAGCCGCCGGGCGGCGGCGACGTGAATCGGTTTCGGCAGGCTCTTGCCGACCTTGGGGGCGCGGATCGCCGACAACGCGCCGACCCGGCCGTTTCCCTCGCGCTCGAGAAACCGCCCGAACGAGCGCAGCCCCGCCAGCGCCCGCATCAACGACCGCCCGCCGATCTTGTCGCCGCGGCGCGCCGCCATGAAGGCGCGCACGTCGCTCGCCTGCAGCGCGGCGAATTGCGCCAACGTGACCGGCGTGGCCCAATGCGCGCAGAGAAAAACCAGGAACTGGCGCAGGTCGCGCGCATAGGCTTCATGCGTCTTCGGCGACAGCCGCCGCTCGGCGCGCAGATGCGACAGCCAGCGCGTCATCTGCAGCGACACGCCGTCATCGGCGCAGGCCGGGTCGACGGGGGGCGTTTGGGTCATGTGGCGCTCGGCTGTGGATTGGATGATAACACACGGCGTTGATGAAGCAGGGGTTAAGCTACCCGGCACGGCCGTCATCATCCGCGAAGGCGGATGACCCAGTAGGCCGTGCCGACGGTGTTCAATTGCAGCGTCCTGGAATACGGGGTCGCCCGGTCAAGAGCCGGGCGATGACGGCTGAGGTCGGCTCGCGCCTCAGGATGACGGCTGTAGTTGCATCACCTCTGGCCCCCTGCGCCGCCACCTCTTAAATTAGCCGTCCGCCCAGAGATACCGCGTGACCGATTCGCCGAGCCTCTTTGCCGACTCGCCCGCCGCCTCGCGCGTCGTCGACGTGCTGATGCCGGTGGCGCTGGATCAGACCTATTCCTATCGCATTCCCAGAGGCATGGAGCTCGAACCCGGCGACGTCGTATCGGTCCCGCTGGGTGCCCGCGAGGTGCTCGGCGTGGTGTGGGCGGAAAATCCCGACCCCGATCCGCGGCTGCACAACCGGCTGAAGGACGTTTCCGAGAAGCTCGACGTGCCGCCGCTGCGCGACGAACTGCGCAGCCTGGTCGACTGGGTCGCGAACTACACGCTGTCGGCGCGCGGCATGGTGCTGCGGATGACGCTGCGGATGGGCGAACACCTCGGCCCCGAACGCGCGCGGCCGGGCGTGCGGCTGATCGGCGCGCCGCCGCAGCGCATGACGC
>CAXUBE010000193.1:0-5390 GCA_964249215.1 uncultured Rhodopseudomonas sp.
GGGCTGTGCTGCAGCGGACCGACCGCGGCGGCGGACGACGCCCTGGCCGGCGAGGGCAAGGCGTGGACATGGCCGAACGACAGCGCCAGTTGCAGCGCCAGCGCGACCAGCGCCAGACGCGATCCCAGTTTGACGTTGGCGCGAAGCCAGCTCATGCGGAAAGTCGTCCCCGACACCGCGGCCCCATCCGCGATGTTATAATATAACATCGCCCCGAACGCCGTCGCCTGTCAACATCGCGGCACGCGGCGATCGCGGAGCCGAGCCTATTTCGGCTTCAGGCCCTTGAGCTTCTCCAGGTCCTTGATGTTCATCTTGAAGCCGCCGGGCATCACGATGTCGCCGGCCTTCTGGTCGGGCTTGCAGGCGCCGAGCCATTTGGCTTCGATCGTCATCACGTTGTCGCGCGGCATGGCGCTCGGGCCGCCTTCATTGTGCGAGGTCATCTTCACGGTGTAGCCGGAATTGAAATCGCCGGTGATGTCGGCATGCGAGGTGGTCGCCATGCCGCCGATGTTGCAGACCGAGTCGGTGGCGTAGCCGGTCGCGGTCCTGGCGATGTCGTTCTTCGAGCACATGTCCTTGGCCATCGGCGAGAACGTCGTGCTCATCTCCTTGTCGGTGGTCTCGTCGGTGCAATGCTGCATGGTCATCGCCGGCGCCCCCGCGCCCGGCGTCATCTTCATTTCCCAGAGCCCGGCCTTGCGGGTCGGCATCTCGACGGCGCCGGCGGCAAAGGCGGACGCCGCGACGAACATCAGCGAAAGCGGCGCGCTCCGGATCATCACGTCGTCCCGATCGCGGCGGCTCAATAGGCCGCGCGCAGCGGCCGGCCGATCGCGCCATACGGCACCCAGCGGCAGGCAAAGGAAATATAGCCGCCGTAATTGGCCTGCACGCCGAGCAGCTTCACCACCTTGCCGTAGCGCGCGCAGTGATCGATCGCCAGCGCGCGGACATCGGCTTGGCCGACCAGCGCGTAGGCAATGATGCCGCCGGTGTCGTTGCCCTTGAACGGCGGCACCACGTCGGCTCGCGCGGCGGCGCAGGACAGCAGCGCGCATGCAAGCGGCAGCGCAACGGCGCGGAATCGTGGCATCGCAGTCTCCAATCGGCGTCGCGCCGACTGTAAAGCGCATTCGCCGCCAATGAAAGCATGCCGGGCGCGACGCGCTTTGGTTCTGCGCAGGGTGTTGCCGCGCTGCACTTGACCGCGCCGCGCGTTCGCGGCACCGTTTCGACGCAAGAAGATCCGGTGGACCGCCCATGCGCGCAGCTTCAGGTTTCAAACGTCACGGCTTTGCCGCGGCCGCGCTGCTCGCGCTGCTGGCGTTCGTGCCGGCCGCGCAGGCCGCCAACCCGCTGGAGCTGAATTTCTATCTGTCCGGCCCGCGCTATGACGGCAATCTGCCGGAATGCGAGTCCGCGCTGTCCTCGATCACCTATCAGTTCGCCGAGAAGGAAGGCACCTTCTGGAATTCGGACCTCCGCATCACCGGCTATTACAAGGTGCACGAGGTCGCGTTCCGGCCCTGGCAGTCCGACAATATTCCGCGCCGCTATTGCACCGCCGACGCGATGCTGAGCGACGGCAAGCCGCGCCCGGTGCATTTCTCGATCATCGAGGATGGCGGCCTTGCCAGCTTCGGCCATGGCGTCGAGTTCTGCGTGGTCGGGCTCGACCGCAACTGGGCCTACAATCCGCGCTGCAAGGCCGCGCGGCCCTGAGCGCCCTGCCGATGTGTTCTTGAAATGTTCTGTGCGCCTGCTAGGCTGCTCCGATCAAGGCGGCGGACCTTCGATGCATCACGTTTTGAGAAGACTTAGTATCACATGCGCGCTCGCGCTGGCCGCCGCGGCATCCAGCGGCGGGGCCTGCGCGCAGCAGGACCGGCGGCAAAACGCGCCCGGCGAGTTCGATTTCTACGTGCTGTCGCTGTCCTGGTCGCCGTCCTATTGCGAACAGGCGCAGGAGCGCGGCGGCAACGGCCGCTCGCAGCAGATGCAGTGCGGCGGCCGGCCGTTCTCCTTCGTGGTGCACGGGCTGTGGCCGCAATACGAGCGCGGCTTTCCGGATTACTGCCAGCGGCCGTCGCCGCGGCTCGACCGCAACATCATGAGCTCGATGCTCGATCTGATGCCGGCGCCGGGGCTGATCTTCAACGAATGGGACAAGCACGGCACCTGCTCGGGGCTCGGCGCGCGCAATTACTTCGAGACCATCCGCAAGGCCCGCGCCGCCGTGAAGATTCCGGAGCAGTTTCTCGATCCGCGCGACACCAGAACGATCGCGCCGGACGACCTCGAGGAGGCCTTCATCAAGGTCAATCCGGGGCTGAGCCATCCCGCGGTCGCGGTGGTCTGCGAGCGCAACCGGCTCAGCGAAGTCCGGATCTGCATGAGCAAGGACCTGCAGTTCCGCGCCTGCGAGGAAATCGACCGCCGCGCCTGCCGCCGCGATCAGGTGGTGATGCCGCCATTGCGCGGCGGCTGACGCTGCGCGGTCGCACGCCGTCCCCTCACGCCGCATGTCGGTGCGCCGCCGCGCCGCGCGTGGCCGTCTTGACTTCGGCCGCGGCTCCGCGTCACCGTCGCGCGCCCGCCGCAACCCCGAATCCCGCATGACGGCCTTTGTCATTATTCGCGACACCACGCCCGCGTCTGCGATCCCGCGGGGCGCGGTGGTGGCGATGGGCAATTTCGACGGCGTGCATCTCGGGCACCGCGCGGTGATCGCCTCCTGCCTGACCATGGCCCGGCGATACCGCGCGCCGGCGCTGGCGATGACCTTCGAGCCGCATCCGCGATCGTTCTTCAGCCCCGGTACGCCGCAATTCCGGCTCACCGACGAGGCCGGCAAACTGCGGCTGCTGGCCGGCGCCGGGCTCGACGGCGCCATCGTGCTCACCTTCGACGCCGCGCGCGCCGGCACCCCGGCGGATGATTTCATCGCGCAGGAACTGGTGGCGCGGCTCGGCGTGCGCGGCATCGCGGTCGGCTACGATTTTCATTTCGGCAAGGGCCGCGGCGGCACCCCGGACCTGCTGCTCCGGGAATTGCCGGCGCTGGGCATCGAGGTCGAGGTGCAGCAGCATGTCGATAGCGGCGGCCGGCCGGTGTCTTCCAGCGCGGTCCGCGCGGCGCTGACGCAGGGCGATGTCGACGAGGCCAGCGCCATGCTCGGCGGCCCCTGGTTCGTCAGCGGCGAGGTGATCCATGGCGAGAAGCGCGGCCGCGACCTCGGCTACCCCACCGCCAACATCCGGCTCGATCCCAATTGCGGCCTGAGGCACGGCATCTATGCGGTGCGCGTCGCGCATCATGGCAGGCTGATCGACGGCGTCGCGAGCTTCGGCCGCCGGCCGACCTTCGACAATGGCGCGCCGCTGCTCGAGGTGTTCCTGTTCGACTTCGACGGTGACCTCTACGGCGCGACGCTGGACGTCGCGTTCATCGGCTTCATCCGCGAGGAATTGAAGTTCCACGGCATCGACGCGCTGGTGGCGCGGATGAACGACGACAGCGCCCGCGCCCGCGCCGCGCTCGCCGCCGCGCCCGATGCGTTTCCGAAGCTCGGGGGGATCGGGTAGCAAGCCAGCCGATAGGGCGACTTTGCTGCGCTTATTCTCATCGCCCCGCCATCGCCGACTTTGCGCTTGCCGGCCGGTCCTGCTAAGGAATGGCCATGTTTGCGCGGCGCATCCTCATCGGCATTAGGGTCCCGGCTTCCGCCTGAGCTTCGAGTTCGGCGCAAGACCGGGTCAATGTCGTTTTCATCGCGATCGATCGCGTCAGCCGCCTCTCACCCCCGAGTTTCGATGTCCGAAAAGCCGCAAAAGTCCGACGTCCACGATTATTCCAATACCCTGTTCCTGCCGCAGACCGAATTTCCGATGCGCGCCGGCCTGCCGCAGCGCGAGCCGGAAATGCTCCGGCGCTGGGAAGAGATCGACCTCTACGGCCGGCTGCGCGAGGCCGCGAAGGGCAGGCCCAAATTCGTGCTGCATGACGGGCCGCCTTACGCCAACGGCAACATCCATATCGGCCACGCGCTCAACAAGATCCTGAAGGACGTGGTGATTAAGAGCCAGCAGATGCTGGGCTTCGATTCCAACTACGTGCCGGGCTGGGATTGCCACGGCCTGCCGATCGAATGGAAGATCGAAGAGGAGAACTACCGTTCCAAGGGCAGGCCGAAGCCGAACTTCCGTGATTCCGCGGCGATGGTGGCATTCCGCAAGGAATGCCGCGCCTATGCGGGCAAATGGCTGGACGTGCAGCGCGAGGAATTCAAGCGGCTCGGCATCGTCGGCGACTGGGACCATCCTTACGCGACGATGGATTACTTCGCCGAGGCGCAGATCGCGCGCGAACTGATGAAATTCGCCGCCAACGGCACGCTGTATCGCGGCAGTAAGCCGGTGATGTGGAGCGTGGTGGAAAAAACCGCGCTGGCCGAGGCCGAGGTGGAGTACGAGGATTACACCAGCGATACGGTGTGGGTGAAGTTTCCGGTGGTCTCTCCCTCCCCCCGTTCTTTACGGGGAGAGGATCGGGGTGAGGGGTCTTTGCCCGCGGAAACGCCCCCTCACCCGGCGCTTCGCGCCGACTTCTCCCCGCAGGCGGGGCGAGGGGGCCTTGCCTCAGCTTCCATCGTGATCTGGACGACGACGCCATGGACGCTGCCGGGCAACCGCGCGATCAGCTTTTCCGCGAAGATTGCCTATGGAGTTTATCGCGTCACCGACTCGCCCGCCGACAACTGGACCAAGACCGGCGATCTTCTGATCCTCGCCGACACCCTCGCCGACGCCGCCTTCAAACAGGCCCGCGTCACCGGCTATGAAAAAGCGGGCGCAGTCCCCGCGAGCGTGCTTGCGACGATGGAATGCGCGCACCCGCTGGCCGGACTCAGCGGCGGCTACGACTTCACCGTGCCGCTGCTCGACGGCGACCACGTCACCGACGACACCGGCACCGGCTTCGTGCACACCGCGCCGGGCCATGGCCGCGAGGACTTCGACATCTGGATGGCTAATGCGCGCGACCTCGCTGCGCGCGGCATCGCCACCGCGATTCCCTACACCGTCGACGAGAACGGCGCGCTGACCGCGCAGGCGCCGGGCTTCGCGGGCAAGCGCGTGCTCACCGACAAGGGTGAAAAAGGCGACGCCAACGAGGCCGTGATCAAGGCGCTGATCGGCGCAGGCATGCTGCTGGCGCGCGGCCGCTTGAAGCATCAGTACCCGCATTCGTGGCGCTCGAAGAAGCCGGTGATCTATCGCAACACGCCGCAATGGTTCATCGCGATGGACAAGCCATTCTCTTTACCTCACCCATTGGGTGAGGTCGGCGCACGAACTGCGACGGGTGACGGGGTACGAAGTCAC
>CAXUBE010000194.1:0-5384 GCA_964249215.1 uncultured Rhodopseudomonas sp.
CGACGAGGCTGGGAAGTTCATCGATGCCGACATCCTGAAACGGCTCGACGAGCAGACCGCGACGCTGGCGGGCGCGCCGTTCATCACGGTCGCCGAACTGACCGGCACCGCCGCGAACGGCCGCATCCTGCTCGCCGCGCCGATCACGCAAGCGCAGGTCGAGCAGCATTTCTCGGACCGGATCGCAGCGTTCGACGACGTCGTGTTCGACCGTGCGGCGATGGCGCTGCGCGCGCGCCGCACGCGCGTGTTGCAGGCGATCACGCTGTCGGATGCGCCGATCACGGTGCAGACATCCGAGCGGACCGCGAAGCTGCTGTCGGACGGGCTGATCGCCGCCGGGATCGACGCCCTGCCATGGTCGAAGCAGCTCCAGCAGTGGCGCGGCCGGGTGATGTTCCTGCGCGCCGCGGAGGGCGATCCCTGGCCGGACCTGTCGGACACCGCGCTGGCCGAGACGCGCGACGCTTGGTTGGCGCCCGCGCTGCACGACAAGACCGCGCTGAAGGATGTTTCGTCCGCCGATCTGTCCGACGCGCTGCTCGCGCTGCTGCCATGGGAGTTGCGTGCGAAGCTGGAGCGCGAGGCGCCGACGCATTTCGAGGCGCCGACCGGCACGCTGCTGCCGATCGATTACGGCGCCGAGCAAGGTCCGACCATCGCCGTCCGGCTTCAAGAATTGTTCGGGTTGACGACGCATCCAGCGGTCGCGCGCGGCAAAGTAGCTCTGGTGCTCGAATTGCTGTCGCCGGCGCATCGGCCGGTGCAGGTGACCCGCGATCTGCCGGGCTTCTGGCGCGGCAGCTACGCCGCGGTGCGTTCCGATCTGCGCGGACGCTATCCGCGCCATCCCTGGCCGGAGGATCCCGCCTCGGCGCCGCCGACCCGCCGCGTCAAGCCGCGCGGCGCTTGATGTCGGACCGCGCAAAGTCTCGTCGTTAACGATTCGCTCATCGTTTTCGCCAAAATAGCGGCGGTCGCCGCGCGCGTTGGTTTCGACGAACCGCGCGGCGTGGTCAGATCGTCGGAATCCATCCATCGAGCGGGTATGCGTGATGCGTAACATGATGATCGTCGCCGGCGTGCTGGTCGTTCTCGGCACGTCGATGGCGCAGATGGCCGACCGCATGACCATGTCCCCGAGCCAGGCCAAGGCCGGCCAAAGTCCTGCCGCGACGTCGGCGCAATCGGCAGGCGTGCGCAACGTCAATATTCCGCGCGACGGCCGCGGCCACTTCCAGGCGGATGGCCGCATCGACGGCCAGCGCATCGCCTTCATGATCGACACCGGCGCGTCGGTGGTCGCGCTGAATGAAAAATCCGCTGCGCAATTTGGACTGCGGCCCTCCCGCTCCGACTACAACGCAACCGTCACCACCGCCAACGGAACGGTGAAGGCCGCGCGGACCCGGCTGGCGATGGTCGATATCGGCGGACTTGTGGTGCGCGACGTCGATGCGATGGTGCTGCCGGACGAGGCGCTGTCCGAAAACCTGCTCGGACTGTCGTTCCTCTCCAAGCTGAAGCGCTTCGAATACGCCAACGGTCAGTTGGTGCTCGAGCAGTAAGCGCGGCCGCGGCGGGCGACCCGTCACGTCCGGGCACTTTCAACGCCGCTACGCTTCCGCTATGGCATGAGCCTGCTCGCGCCTGCGCGAAGGACGAATCGCGATGTTTCCGAAGCCGAAATCATGTCTGACGCCGAATACGTTCGCCTACGAATCCGAGCCGATGGTGAAGCCGACCGGGTTTCGCGAATACGACGCCCGCTGGCTGTTCGGCAGCGAGATCAACCTGATGGGCGTGCAGGCGCTCGGCATGGGGCTCGGCACGCTGATCGCCGAACTGGGGCAAAAGCGGGAGATCGTCACCGGCCACGATTTCCGCAGCTATTCGGCGTCGATCAAATACGCGCTGATTTCAGGACTGCTGGCATCTGGCTGCAAAGTGCACGACATCGGGCTCGCGATGACGCCGATGGCGTATTTCGCGCAGTTCGCGCTCGACGTGCCTTGCGTCGCGATGGTCACCGCCTCGCATAACGACAACGGCTGGACCGGCGTGAAGATGGGCGCCGAGCGGCCGATGACCTTCGGCCCGGACGAGATGGCGCGGCTGAAGGAAATCGTGCTCGGCGCGCAATTCAACAACGCCGGCGGGGGTTCGTATCATTTCCACGAAAATTTCGCCGAGCGCTATATCGCCGACCTCACCGGGCGCAGACTGACGCGCAAGCTCAAGGTGGTCGCCGCCTGCGGCAACGGCACCGCCGGGGCGTTCGCGCCGCGGGTGTTGCAGGCGATCGGCTGCGAGGTGATCCCGCTCGACACCGAGGCGGACTACACGTTTCCGAAATACAATCCGAACCCCGAAGACATGGCGATGCTGCATGCGATGCGCGACGCCGTGCTGGCGAACGGCGCCGATCTCGGTTTCGGCTTCGACGGCGACGGCGACCGCTGCGGCGTGGTCGACGACACCGGCGAAGAGGTCTTCGCCGACAAGGTCGGCGTGATGCTGGCGCGCGACATGTCGGCGATCACGGCCGGCGCGCGTTTCGTGGTCGACGTGAAATCCACCGGGCTGTTCGCGACCGATCCGGTGCTGCGCGCGCAGGGCGCGACGACCACCTACTGGAAGACCGGCCATTCCTACATGAAGCGGCGCACCCACGAACTGCAGGCGCTGGCCGGCTTCGAGAAGTCCGGGCATTTCTTTTTCAACGCGCCGCTCGGGCGCGGCTATGACGACGGGCTGGTCTCGGCGATCGCGATCTGCGAGATGCTCGACCGCGCGCCCGGCAAGACCATGGCCGATCTGAAGAACGCGCTGCCGAAGACCTGGTCGTCGCCGACGATGTCGCCGCATTGCGCCGACGAGAAGAAATACGGCGTCGCAGCCGCGGTGGTTGCGCATTTCGAGCGCGCGCAACGCGACGGCGAGCTCGTCGCAGGCCAGCCGATCCGCGATCTCGTCACCGTCAACGGCGTGCGCGTCACCTGCGCCGATGGAAGCTGGGGTCTGGTGCGGGCGTCGTCGAACAAGCCGGAGCTGGTGGTCGTTGTGGAAAGCCCGGTGTCCGAGCAGCGGATGCGCGAGATGTTCGCGGCAATGGATGCGGTGCTGCGCACGCATCCGGAAGTCGGAGACTACAATCAGACCATTTAGTTTGCTGGATCGCGGACCCGGCGCGGCAGGATCATATCGCGCGCCGCGATCAGTCCGCCGCCCGCGATCAGCGCCGCGGCAAATGCAAGTGTTGCGCTCGGCCGCGCGAAACCCGCGATGATCAGGAATGATGTCGACAGCAGCGGCGTCGCGTAGGAAGCGGCAGCCAGCACGCGGATGTCGCCGCGCTTCATGCCGATGTCCCAGGCGTAGAACGCAGCACCCACCGGGCCGACACCAAGTGCCAAGATCGCGAGCCATTGCAGCGCGCCTTGCGGCCACACCGTGACTTCGAACATCGCGTGCATCAAAGCGGCGAGCAGTGCGGTCGCCAGGCAGAAGCCCGCCACCGCGTCGGTCGGCACGGACTTGAGCCGCCGTGACATCACCGAGTAAGCCGCCCACACAAAGGCCGCGAGAAACGCCGCCCCGAGTCCCGGCAGGAATGCCGGCTTGAACGCCGTGGCGTTGCCGACAAACAGCAACACCGTTCCGGCGAGCCCGAGCAGCGCGCCCACGATATGATGCGGCAACAGCCGCTCGCCGGGCAGCAAGGCCGAGAACATCACGATCAGCAGCGGCCAGAGATAATTCAGGAGGCCGGCTTCGGCAGGCGGCGCGAACCGCAGCGCGAGGAAGTACAGCGCATGATAGCCGAACAGCCCGCCGACACCGACCGCCCAGACCAGCGGCGGCTGGCGCAGCGCACGAACCGCGCCGGGCCTTGCAACCAGGCCGGATGCCGCGGCGAGCGCGCCGATCGCAAAGCTCATCGCCAGGAGTTGAAACGCCGGAACGGTGCCGGTCGCGAGCGTCAGCACCGCCAGCAGCGACCACATCACGATCGCGGACAGGCCGATCAGCGTCGCCGTGCGGGGAGGCATCAGCGTCACATCGCGTGCTGACCGCTCCCTCGCCCCGCTCTTGCGGGGAGAGGGTTGAGGTGAGGGGCTCTTCGACCCGAGAAACCGATCACGGGGCGAACGCAATGCCTTGCCCCTCATGCTACGCGAGCGACCTCTCCGCGTAAAACAGGGAGAGGTAAGAAAGACATCACGCGTGATATTGCCCGCCGTTCACCGTCAGCGTCGAGCCGGTGATAAAACCGGCGTCGTCGGCGGCGAGGAACAGCACCGCGCGCGCGATTTCCTCGGGCTCGCCGAGCCGGCCGACCGGAATCTGCGGCAGGATGCTTTTCTCCAGCACCTCTTTCGGCACCGCCTGCACCATCTCGGTGTTGATGTAGCCGGGACAGATCACGTTGACGGTGATGCCGAGCTTGGCGTTCTCGAGCGCCAGCGCCTTGGTGAAGCCGATATCGCCGGCCTTGGCCGCGGAGTAGTTCACCTGGCCGAACTGGCCCTTCTGGCCGTTGATCGACGAGATATTGATGACGCGGCCGAACTTGCGCGAACGCATGCCGTCGATCACCGGGCGCGTCATGTTGAAAAGCGAGCCGAGATTGGTACTGACCACCGCGTTCCAGGCATCCGGCGTCATCTTGTGGAACGCGCCGTCCCTGGTGATGCCGGCATTGTTGACCAGCACGTCGATCGGGCCGATGTCGGCCTCGATGGCCTTGATGCCGTCGCCGCAGGCTTCGAACGAACTGACGTCCCATTTGTACACCGGGATGCCTGTCTCGCTCTTGAACGTCTCCGCCGCGGCGTCGTTGCCGGCGTAGCATGCCGCGACGCTGTAGCCGGCCGCCTTCAACGCCTTGCTGATCGCGGCGCCGATGCCTCGCGTTCCCCCGGTCACAACTGCCACGCGCGCCATTCTGAACCTCCCTCAAATTTTTATACGCCGGCGACCTGCGCCGTTCGCTACCATTCAAAAGAACAATGCCCGGCGCAAGAGCCGGGCATCAAGATCGCCAGTTCGGGGCGCCCTCTTCCCCTGAAAGGGGCAGGTCGACTGCAAAGCAGTCGGGTGGGGGTCGGCGCGATGCCAAGGGCGACCCCCTCCCCGAACCCTCCCTTGCAGGGGAGGGAGAGCGCATCACGGCGTCGTTCTTAATCCCGCGCGAGGCACATCGCGATGCCCATGCCGCCGCCGATGCACAGCGTGGCGAGGCCCTTCTTGGCGTCGCGCTTCTGCATCTCGTGCAGCAGCGTCACCAGCACCCGCGCGCCGGACGCGCCGACCGGATGGCCGATCGCGATCGCGCCGCCATTGACGTTGACCTTCGCGGTATCCCAGCCGAGGTCCTTGTT
>CAXUBE010000195.1:0-5364 GCA_964249215.1 uncultured Rhodopseudomonas sp.
GCCCTTCGCCGCCGCAACCGGAACTCGATGCGACGTCGCGCCTGCCGAACCACACCGACATCGGTTCCGGCGCCGATGCCGATGCCGGCTCCAGCGCCGATTAGACCGCGCGCGGCCCGATGCCTCGCGACAATGTGAGCGTCGCGGCGTAACGTCCGGACAGCCCGGCGCGTATCTTCGTCGTCATCGCATATCGAAACCCAGTCGGATGGAGACACATGATGGATCGCCGCTTCCTGCTCACATCGGTCGCCGTGCTCGGCGGGATGTTCGCGTTTCGCTGGCTGCGGCCCGATCCGGCCCGCGCCGCGGAGACATTCGAGATCGAGAAGACCCCGGAGCAATGGCGCAAGCAATTGACGCCGATGCAGTACAACATCCTGCGCGAGGAAGGCACCGAGCGCCCCGGCTCCAGCCCGCTCTTGAAAGAGCACCGCAAGGGCACCTTCGCCTGCGCCGGCTGCGACCTGCCGCTGTTCGCCTCGGAGACCAAATTCGAGAGCGGCACCGGCTGGCCGAGCTTCTACCAGCCGCTGCAGAACGCGGTCGGCGAACGCAAGGACGGCACGCTCGGCATGACCCGGACCGAAGTGCATTGCCGCCGCTGCGGCGGCCATCTCGGCCACGTGTTCGACGACGGCCCGAAGCCCACCGGGCTGCGCTACTGCATGGACGGCTTCGCGCTGGTGTTCAAGCCGGCGGCCGATTCGGCGA
Source organism: uncultured Rhodopseudomonas sp. (assembly GCA_964249215.1). Lineage (GTDB taxonomy): Bacteria > Pseudomonadota > Alphaproteobacteria > Rhizobiales > Xanthobacteraceae > CAXUBE01. Next base: position 715 of record CAXUBE010000195.1, read on the forward strand.
GCTGAACCGCTGCCGATGCCGCCGTCGCCGCCGCCTGGCGCAGCCGGAGGCCGCGCATTCGCCGCCATTGCCCGGCAGATGTTGCCGGCCCCGGCAAATCCGTCCCGGTGAACGCGCCCGCGTCGAATAGTTAGTTCGTTGAAACTGCTCGCTTCTCCACGCTGGCACGGCGCTTGCGCCTGCGTGTCCGGATCGCGTTTTCCGATCTGGCAGACAGCGGCCGCCATTGCGGCCCGAACCTGGAGAAGTGAGTATGGGTATCTTCGGCGCTCTCACCACGTCCGTCGCGGGCCTGCGCGCGAACTCCTACGCGCTGGAAAACATCTCCGGCAACATCGCGAATTCGCAGACCACCGCGTTCAAGCGGATCGACACCAGCTTCCTCGATCTCATTCCGCAGACCGGCAACAACCAGCAGCTCGCCGGCAGCGTGACGTCGCAGTCGCGCAGCACCAACACCATCCAGGGCTCGGTGCAGTCGGCGTCGGTCGCGACCTACATGGCGATCAACGGCAACGGCTTCTTCGCCGTGCAGAAGCCCGGCAATTTCACCGACAACAATCCGGTCTTCAACGGCGTCAACAACTACACCCGCCGCGGCGATTTCTCGCTCGACAAGAGCGGCTACCTCGTCAACGGCGCCGGCTACTACCTCGAAGGCGTGCCGATCGACCCGACCACCGGCAATCCGTCCGGCAGCTCGCCGGGCGTGCTGAAATTCCAGAACGACTTCCTGCCCTCGCAGGCCACCACCAAGGTCAGCTACCGCGCCAACCTCGCGAGCTACCCGCTGACCGCCAAGCACGACACCACGGTGCCCGGCTCCGAACTGCTGCGCCCGGCCGATTTCAGCACCAACCCGCAGGTCACCGGCACGCAGCCGCCGCCGTTCTCCGACAACACCAAGTCGGGCACCCAGACCAACAACAAGAACGGCGTGGCGATCACCGGCGCGACCACGCTGAGCGGCGCCGCCGCCACCAATTCCATCGGCGTCAATTTCGCGGTCGGCGACGTCGTCAACGTCAACGGCACCGCGATCACCTTCACCGCGTCCGGAGGGCTCAACGACGCCACCCATATTCCGGTCGACGGCGCGATCTCCAGCCTGCTCGGCAAGATCGACGCGATCTCGGGCAATACCGGTTCGCCTTCCACCGTCACCGCGGGCGCGATCGTGCTGCACACCGGCACCGCGCATGATCTGTCGATCACCAGCACCAGCGCCGCCTTCGCGTCGCTCGGTCTCAGCAGTCCGGTCACCGTGAACCGCAGCGGCGGCGGCACCGTCGGCACCGGCACCGTGGTCGGCAACGACAACCAGGCCTTCCTCGACGAATCGATCAGCGGCGGCGCGACCACCGCCTATGACGGCAGCGGCGCGCCGGTCAACATTCAGTTGCGCTGGGCCAAGACCGATTCCGCGAGCCTCGGCGCCGGCCACACCGACACCTGGAATCTGTTCTACCAGACCAACCCCAACGCCACCGGCACGCAGGTCGCCTGGCAGAACGTCAATACCAACTTCACCTTCGGCTCCAACGGCCAGATGAACCCGGTGGTCGGCCAGATCACGCTCAGCAATCTCACGGTGAGCGGCGTGTCGCTCGGCGACATCTCGATGTCGTTCGGCACCGGCGGCCTCACCCAGTTCGCCGATACCAACGGCAACGTCCAGGTCAATCAGTTGCAGCAGGACGGCTATCCCGCCGGGCAACTGCTCAGCGTCGCGGTCAGCAATGAAGGCCGCGTGGTCGGCACTTATTCCAACGGCCGCAACATCGATCTCGCCGAAGTGAGCGTCGCCACCTTCAACGGCGCCGACTACCTCAAGCGCATCGACGGCGGCGCGTTCGAGGTGACCAACGAGTCCGGCGCCGCGCTGTACGGCAAGGGCGGCAGCATCGCCGGCTCGTCGCTGGAAGCCTCCAATACCGATATCGCCGACGAATTCACCAAGCTGATCGTGACCCAGCAGGCCTATTCGGCCAACACCAAGGTGATCACCACCGCGAATTCGATGGTTCAGGATCTCCTGAACGTGATGCGATAGTCCGCGGCGACGTCGCCCGGCAGGTCTGAGAGCAGCCCGTCATGAGTCTCGGAGACGCATTATCGATCGCGATGTCGGGGTTGCGCGCAACCCAGGCGTCGATGACGCTGGTGTCGTCGAACGTCGCCAACGCGGAAACGCCGGGCTACGTCCGCAAGACCTCCGACCAGGTCGTCACCAACAGCGGCACCGGCGGCTCCGGCGTCCAGGTCAACGGCGTCAACCGCCAGCTCGACGAATATATCCAGGCGCAACTGCGCACCGAAACCTCGGGCGCGTCCTACGCGTCGCTGAAGGCCGACTTCCTGCAGCAACTGCAGAGCATCTACGGCGATCCGAATTCCTCGGGCACGCTGGAGGATGCGTTCAACGGCCTCACCACCGCGGTGCAGGCGCTCGGCACCAGTCCGGACAGCCAGTCGGCGCGCACCGGGGTGGTCAACGCCGCGCAGGTGTTGACCGGCCAGCTCAACGCAATGTCGAACGGCATCCAGACGCTGCGCGGCGCGGCCGAGACCGGGATTTCCGATTCGGTCACCACCGCCAACAATCTCTTGAAGCAGATCGCGCAGATCAACAATCAGTTGCGCAGCAATCCGCTCGGCGGCACCTCGACCGACGCCGCGACCGCGACGCTGCTCGATCAGCGCGACCAGGCCATCACCCAGCTCTCGCAACTGATGGACATCCGCGTCGTCACCAACGGCGCCAACCAGGCCACCGTGTTCACCGGTTCCGGCGTGCAGCTCGTCGGTGTGGCGGCCGCGACGATCTCGTTCAACGCCCAGGGGACGGTGGGGCCGACCACCACCTGGAATTCGAACAACACGCTCAGCCAGCTCGGCTCGATCCGGGTCAGCGACGCCAGCGGCTCGTCGATCGACATCACCGGTCAACTCAAATCCGGCAAGATGGCGGCCTATGTCGAGCTGCGCGACAGCACGCTGGTGCAGGCGCAGGCCCAGCTCGATCAGTTCGCCGCGTCGCTGTCGCGCGCGTTGTCGGACAGGACGGTGGCCGGCACCGCGACCACCTCGGGCGCGCAGAGCGGCTTCGATCTCGATCTCGGCGGGATGAAGTCCGGCAACACCATCACCATCACCTACACGGACAGCACGACCAACAGCCAGCGCAGCGTCACCATCATGCGGGTCGACGATCCCGGCGCGCTGCCGCTGTCGAAGAGCGCCACCTCCGATCCCAACGCCAATCTGGTGGGGATCGATTTCTCCGGCGCGTCCGGGTCGATCGCCTCGCAGCTCAACGCCGCGCTGAACGCCTCCAACCTGCAGTTCAGCGGCGGCAGCCCGACGCTGACGGTGCTCAACAGCGCCGGCTTCTCGACCGTCGATTCCGCCTCGGTCACCTCGACCCTGACGTCGCTGACCGGCGGCAGCGGCGAGCTGCCGCTGTTCGACGACAACGGCTCGCCCTACAGCGGCGCGATCACCGCCAGCGGCGCCCAGAGCGTCGGCCTTGCCGCGCGCATCGGCGTCAATTCCGCGCTGATCGCCGACCCGTCGCGGCTCGTGGTGTACAACACCTCGCCGCTGACGGCGGCGGGCGACACCACGCGCGCCGATTTCATCTCGCAGCAGCTCAACAGCGCCAAGTTCACCTATTCGCCGGCCACCGGCATCGGCAGCACCGGCGCGCCGTTCAAGGGCACGCTGTCGAGCTTCATGCAGCAGTTCACCAGCCAGCAGGGCGCGTCCGCGCAGGCGGCGTCGCAGCTCTCGGACGGCCAGAACGTCGTGCTCAACACGCTGCAGGCGAAGTACACTTCCAGCTCCGGCGTCAACATGGACGAGGAGATGGCGCACCTGTTGGCATTGCAGAACGCGTACTCCGCCAATGCGCGGGTGATGACGACGGTGAATTCGATGTACCAGGCCCTGTTGCAGGCGATGTGAGGCGCGCATGTCGATCGATGGCGTCAGCGGGCGCACCTCCTATATCGGATCCGGCATCCTGAATTTGCGCAGCCAGCTCGGCGCGCTCACCGCGCAGATGTCGAGCGGCCGGATCTCCAACACCTATGCCGGCGACGGCTCGGGCCGCGGTCTTGCGATCGGCATCCGCGCGCAGCTCGCCGGCATAGCGGCCTATTCCGACACCGCGACCAACGTCAACACGCGTATCAGCGTCGCCAATCTGTCGCTGCAGCGGCTCGCCGATATCGGCTCCTCGGTCAAGGCCGCGGCGGCGTCGGCCGGCAACACGCTCGACAACACCGGCAAGACGCCCGGCCAGCGCAGCGCCAGCCTCGGCTTCTACGATTCGGTCGACATGCTGAACGCGCAGGCCGGCGACCGCTATCTGTTCTCCGGCCGCGCCACCGATACCGCGCCGGTCACCGCGGCCGACACCATCATGAACGGCAACGGCGCCGCGATCGCCGGCCTGAAGCAGGTGATCGCCGAGCGGCTGTCGGCCGATCTCGGCACCGCCGGCACCGGGCGCATCGGCAACGCGGTCGGCACGCCCGCCACGTCCGTGCAACTCACCGAGCAGGACGCCACGCCGGCGCCGCCGGCCTCGCCGACGCCGTTCGGGATGAAGCTGTCCGCGGTCTCGACCACCATCGCGGGCGCGAG
>CAXUBE010000196.1:0-5340 GCA_964249215.1 uncultured Rhodopseudomonas sp.
CCGAATGGGTGGCGTCGAAGACCACCGGCGCGCCGGTGCTGCGCGCGAGGATCGGCAGCGCGCGCATGTCGGAGACCAGCGTGTTGTAGCCGAACGACGCGCCGCGCTCGGTGACCAGCACGTCGGCGTTGCCTGCACCGGTGATCTTGGCGACCACATTCGCCATGTCCCAGGGCGCCAGGAACTGGCCCTTCTTGACGTTGACCACCTTGCCGGTCGCCGCCGCCGCCAGCAGCAGGTCGGTCTGCCGACACAGGAATGCGGGGATCTGCAGCACGTCGCTCGCCTCCGCGGCGCGGGTGCACTGGCCGGCCTCGTGGACGTCGGTCAGCACCGGCAGGCCAAGGCTCTCGCGGATTTCGGCGAAGATCGGCAGCGCCTCGTCGAGGCCGATGCCCCGCGCGCTGGACGCGCTGGTGCGGTTGGCCTTGTCGAACGAGGTCTTGTAGACGAGGCCGATATTGAGCCGCGTCGCGATGTCCTTCAGCGCGGACGCAACCTCCAGTGCATGCGCGCGGCTCTCGAGCTGGCACGGCCCGGCGATCACCGCCAGCGGCAGCGCGTTGCCGAAAACGACATTGCCGGCGCGGACGATGGCCGCGGCCGTGGTGGTGGCGTTCACTGCGAGTCCTTTGCCGCCGTGCTGCGCGAAAGCCGGCGGACCATGCAGGGCCGGCCGCTTCGGATCAACCCTCGCCGGGCGCCGGACCGGGTTGCTCGAAACTCAAGGTAGGGCCGAACGCCTGCGCTCTCGGCACCACGATTGCGCCGCTGCGTGGCGCGTGGAAGCTGCCAACATCTAGCCGCTTTACAGCGCGCAATCGTGATCTAATATCCCCGCTATTGCAGGTTGATCGACGATTTTCATGTAGTCATTTGAGGACCAGCGCATGTCTTCAACCGAACCGGATCGGTCGGACGAAGTCCCGGAAGACAACGGATCGCGGGTCGCACAATCGAAACTGAGCCCCATCCTGATTGCGGTGTGGACCGCGGCCGTTGCCGCGATCGGAAACGGGATGGTGAGCGCGTTCAACGGCTGGCAAACGCGTCAGATCGAAACCGAAAGAGCGCAGTCCGCCGTCATCCTCGAGGTCGTCAAAACCAACAGCCCGGACAAGGCCGCCAACAATCTGGCATTTCTGGTCGAGATCGGAGTCATCTCCGAAGAGCAGGCCGGCGAACGGCTCCGCAAATACCTCAAGACCAGGGTCGCGGGCCAGGGCCCTTCGCTATCCGACCCGAACGCAACCGGCGACTCCAACAATGCGGCAAACTGCTCCACAGCCGGCGACTACGTCGTGGTCAACGTCCATCTCGGCGACGGCGACGGTGGCTTGAATATCCGCGTCGGCCCCAACCAGACCACGATCGGCGTCATTCCGACCACCGGAACGGGTATCGATGTCGGAACATGTACCGGCGGATGGTGCCAGGTTCGCTACAAATGCCTTTCCGGCTGGGCGTTCGCGAACTATCTTGCGCTGCGCAGCAACCGGTTGGCGAAGCTGAAAGATGTACCGGCGCCGGCCGGCCTGACCGTCCGAAGGGACCCCGGCGAAAAGGGAGAACCCACCGGCGCTCTTGCCGCTGGCACGAGCGATGTGGTCAAGCATGTCTGCCAGGCGGCCCCGCTCACGGCCGACGAACAATGGTGCCAGATCAGCGCCGGGAAAATCTCCGGCTGGGTGCCGTTGGCGAACCTGGAGGATCAGCCGGTGCAGGCTCCCGTTCCGGTTGCGAGCCATGATATCCCCAAGGCGGCAGTGACCGGGCCCAGCCCGACCGGCGCGACGCCGTAGCTGGCGGAATAACGATCATAGTCAGCCTGGCATGCGCCTTTCGGCGCTTCGTGAAGCATGAGCCGGCAACATCGGGAACCGCCGCTCACACCAGTCGCGACTGTACCAGAGCCGCCTGCACGAACGATGCAAACAGCGGATGCGGCTCGAACGGGCGCGATTTCAGTTCGGGATGAAACTGGACTCCGATGAACCACGGATGATCGTCGTATTCGACGATCTCCGGCAGCACGCCGTCCGGCGACATGCCGGAAAACCGCAAGCCGTGCTGCTCCAGCCGATCCTTGTAGGCGGTATTGACCTCGTAGCGGTGGCGATGGCGTTCGGAAATTTCCAACACGTCGCCGTAGACATGCGACACCCGGCTGCCGCGTTTCAGCGACGCCGGATATGCGCCGAGCCGCATCGTGCCGCCGAGATCGCCGGCCTTGTTGCGGCGCTCCAATTCGTTGCCGCGCAGCCATTCGGTCATCAGGCCGACCAGCGGATCGGGCGTCGGTCCGAACTCGGTCGAATTGGCGTTCTCGATGCCGGCGAGATTACGCGCCGCCTCGATCACGGCCATCTGCATGCCGAAACAAATCCCGAAATACGGCACGTCGCGTTCGCGCGCGAATTGCGCCGCGCGGATCTTGCCCTCGGCGCCGCGCTGGCCGAAGCCGCCTGGCACCAGGATGCCGTTGACGTGTTCGAGGAACGGTGCCGGATCCTCATTCTCGAACACCTCGCTCTCGATCCAGTCGAGATTGACCTTCACTTTGTTGGCGATGCCGCCATGCGACAGGGCCTCGCTCAGCGATTTGTAGGCGTCCTTCATCCCGGTATATTTGCCGACGATCGCGATCGTCACGGCACCTTCGGGATTGCGCACGCGCTCGTTGATGACGTGCCAGCTTTGCAGCGCCGGTCCTTTTTGCGGCGTGATGCCGAACGCGGCAAGCACTTCGTCGTCGAGTCCGGCGGCGTGATAGGCCTCGGGGACCGCGTAGATGTTGTCGACATCGCGCGCCTCGATCACCGCGCTTTCCCGCACGTTGCAGAACAGCGCGAGCTTGCGGCGCTCTTCCTTCGGAATTTCGCGATCGGTGCGGCACAGCAGGATGTCGGGCTGGATGCCGATCGAGCGCAGTTCCTTGACCGAATGCTGGGTCGGCTTGGTCTTCAGTTCGCCGGCGCTCGGAATGTACGGCATCAGCGTCAGATGCAGGTAGATCGCCTCGCCCCGCGGCAGATCGTTCTTGATCTGGCGGATCGCCTCGAAGAACGGCAATCCCTCGATGTCGCCGACCGTGCCGCCGATCTCGCACAGCACGAAGTCATAGGCATCATTGCTGTCCAGGATGAAATCCTTGATCGCATTGGTGACGTGCGGGATCACCTGGATGGTCGCGCCGAGATAATCGCCGCGCCGTTCCTTGGTGAGGATGTCCTGGTAGATCCGTCCGGTGGTGATGTTGTCGGCCCGGGTCGCCGGCCGCCCGGTGAAGCGCTCGTAATGTCCGAGATCGAGATCGGTCTCGGCGCCGTCGTCGGTGACGAACACCTCGCCGTGCTGATACGGCGACATCGTTCCGGGATCGAGATTGAGATACGGGTCGAGCTTGCGCAGCCGGACGGTGTAGCCGCGGGACTGCAAAAGCGCGCCGAGCGCCGCCGATGCCAAACCCTTGCCGAGCGAGGAGACCACGCCGCCGGTGATGAAAATATACCGCGCCATGGGACTCAACCTTTAAAGCGCGGCACCCGATTCGCCAAAGCGAATCGGCGACCTGCGCTAGATACTCGCCAACCTGTGGGTGATCGCAAAAAGATCGTGCGATCAACGAGCCGGGCGGAGGTGTTCGACCGAATTGGCAACGCGCGCGGCGCCACCCCGCGGCGCATTATTGCGAGCGCGGCGCTTGCGGAGCGGAGGGCGCCTGCTCCTGATCGGATTTCTTCAGCGAATCCAGAAGTCCGCCGCCCTGCGACAGCGGAGCGACCGGCGTGCCCGGCGATGACTGCGTCGGGCTGTCGCCGATGATCGAGCTCGGCTTGCGATCGTAGCTCGCAAGCCACGACAGCGTCAGGCTGGTCAGGAAGAAGCCGACCGCCAGCACCGCGGTGGTGCGGGTCAACAGGTTCGCCGTGCCGCGGCTCGACATGAAGCCGCCGCCCCCGCCGACGCCGAGGCCGCCGCCTTCGGACTTCTGCAACAGCACAGCGCCGATCAGCGTCGCGACGAACATCAGGTGGATGACGATGATGACAGTCTGCATGATACCCTTCCATCGCAAGCCCAAGGCCGCCGAATGGCGCCGGCGGGCGGCTGCCCGACAGGCTTGCGGGAGTGTGAGGTCGCGCGGTGTCTACACGATCGGACCGGGGATTGTCACCCCCAAGCGACGTCAATGCGGCGGTGAGCCCGATGCCCGTCTAGCTAGGGACAACCGGCGGCAATCGCAAGGAAATCGGCCGCTTTCAGGCTTGCACCGCCGACCAGCGCGCCGTCGACGTTGGCGATCCTCATCAATTCGCGGGCATTCGATGGTTTGACGGAGCCGCCGTAGAGAAGCCGGATCGCTTCGCCGGCGGTGCCGAACCGCTCCGTCAGGCGCCCCCGGATCAGCCCATGGACCTCCGCGACATCGGCAGCGGTCGGGGTACGGCCGGTGCCGATCGCCCACACCGGCTCATAGGCCACCACGAGGTTGACCGCCGTGGCGGCGTCCGGCAGCGATCCCGCAAGCTGCCCGGCCACGACGTCGAGGGTATGCCCCGCGTCGCGCTCGCCGCGGGTCTCGCCGACGCAGACGATGGCGACGAGCCCGGCGCGCCAGGCGGCTTCGGCCTTCTGGCGCACCTGGGCATCGGTCTCGCCATGGTCGGCGCGGCGTTCGGAATGCCCGACAATGACGGCGCTGGCGCCGGCATCGGCCAGCATTTCCGCAGACAGGTCGCCGGTGTGCGCGCCGGACGCGGCCGGATGGCAATCCTGCGCGCCGATCGAAAAATGCGCTTGTGCTTTCGCTCTGACATGCGCGGCAAAGGCCGCGAGTAGCGTCGCCGGCGGGCAAACCATCAAATCTACGCCCGGCGATCGCGACTCGCCCTGCAGCATCGCGTCAAGCTCGGACAGCCCGGCCTGCAGGCCGTTCATCTTCCAGTTTCCGGCGATCAGATGGCGGTGGGCGGCGGCCATGCTCGTCCTCGCAACAGGAGCAAACCGTTGCGCTAGCAGAGCGGCAGATGATGCTCAAGGCCGCCGGCAGCTCAGCCGAGCTGGGCGTTCCCCAACTTGCGGTCACGCGCAATGTCGGCATCGCCGCGATCGGGCGCGGCAGGATCTGCGGCCGGATCGAATGTGGTCCAGCCCGACGAGGCGAGCGCATCGCGGCGCTTGGCCATATCGACCGAGTTCGGATCGAGCACGGTTTCGAGCCGGGCGCGATCGGCGATCGGCACCCGCGCGCTGACGAGGCTGCCGCCGCGCCGGATGCTTTCGGCGTAGACCTCGGCCTCGTTGGTCGCAATGCCGGCCTCGGCCATCACGCCGAGC
>CAXUBE010000197.1:0-5338 GCA_964249215.1 uncultured Rhodopseudomonas sp.
CCCCATGCCGCAACGGCGCCGAACTACGCGCGCTGATGCTCTCGGAGGCCAAGCGCCTGGTGCCGGCGAAGCTCGCGCAATTCGCGGCGTAGGTCGCATGACCGCGGCTGCCCGTCGCGGCGCGACCGTCGACGCCAGCGATCGTGCGGAGCGCGCGCCGCATTTTGCGACGCGATTATCGCTGCATGACCGGCTGCTCGGCGTCCGCGACAGGATTCTCGCGAATCCACGATTCCAGCGATTTGCAGGCACTTTTGCGCTGACGCGGCCGATCGCGCGGCGTCGCGCCTCGGCGCTGTTCGACCTCTGCGCGGGCTTCGTCTATTCGCAGATCCTGTTCGCCTGCGTGAAGCTGAAGCTGTTCGAGCACCTGGCTGGCATTCCGCTCGGCGTGCCCGAGTTGTCGTCGCGAATCGGCCTGCCGGCCGATGCGACGACCTTGCTGCTCGATGCCGCGGTATCGTTGCGGCTGCTGCAGTGCCGCAGCGGCGGTCGCTACGGCTTGGGACCGCTCGGTGCGGCGCTGCTCGGCAATCCCGGCGTGATCGCGATGATCGAACATCACGCGCTGTTGTACGGCGATCTCGCCGAGCCGGTGGCGCTGCTGCGCGGCGATGCCGGCGCCGGCCAGCTCGCGCGCTACTGGCCATATGCGGCCGGCGGCAAGCCCGCCGAACTCGGCGACGCCGACGTCGCGTCCTACACCGCGCTGATGTCGGCGTCGCAGCCGATGATCGCGCAGCAGGTGCTGGCGAGCTACGCGTTCGGCGCGCATCGCTGCCTGCTCGATGTCGGCGGCGGCGACGGCGCGTTCATCACCGCGGTCGCGGCGCGAAATCCGGAATTGCGCTGCATGCTGTTCGACCTGCCCGCGGTTGCGGAGAAGGCCCGCGCGCGGTTTTCGTCTGGCGGCCTGGCGTCGCGCGCGACCGCGATCGGCGGCAGTTTCCTGTCGGACGCGCTGCCGCGCGGCGCCGACATCGTGTCGCTGGTGCGGGTGATCCACGATCACGACGACGAGGCCGTGATGCATCTGCTGCGCGCGGTCCGCGACGCGCTGCCGGCCGGCGGCAGCTTGCTGATTGCCGAACCGATCAGCGGCACGCGCGGCGCCGAGCCGATCGGCGATGCTTACTTCGCGTTCTATCTGCTGGCGATGGGCAGCGGCCGCCCGCGCAGCTTTGCGCGATTGCAGGCGATGCTGGCCGCCGCCGGCTTCACGGACATCTCGCTTCGCCCCGCCGCGATGCCGATGCTGACCAGCATCATCACCGCCCGAATTCCATATAATTGTGTTAATCTAACTTGACACTGTAATGCGTCACGATAACATGACACTTGCGGGGAAGTTTCCGCGGCATTTTTCGATGGGATCGAGCATGGAAACCACCGCGGTGGTTCTGAAGCGGCCGGAGCAAGTCGAGCTCAGCCGGCTCGCTTTGACTCCCCCGACCCCTGACGACGTCGTCGTCGACGTCGAGTGGAGCGGCGTCAGCACCGGCACCGAGCGGCTGTTGTGGTCCGGGCGGATGCCGGCGTTTCCCGGCATGGGATATCCGCTGGTCCCCGGCTATGAATCGGTCGGACAGGTCGTCGAAGCAGGTGCGGCGAGCGATGTCCGCGTCGGCCAGCGCGTGTTCGTGCCGGGCGCGAAATGCTACGGCGACGTGCGTGGCCTGTTCGGTGCGTCCGCATCGCGACTGGTAGTCGCCGCCAAGCGCGTGGTGCCGCTCGATCGGCAGATCGGCGACCGCGGCATTCTCTTGGCGCTCGCCGCTACCGCCTATCACGCCGTCGCCGCGCCCAATGCGACGCCGCCGGATTGCATCGTCGGGCACGGCGTGCTCGGCCGGCTGCTGGCGCGAATCGCCATCGCCTTGCGGCACGAGCCGCCGGTGGTGTGGGAGACCAATCCGCTGCGCGTCGGCGGCGCGATCGGGTATGGCGTGCTCGATCCCGAGCACGACGTGCGACGCGACTACAAATCGATCTACGACGTCAGCGGCGACGCCGGGCTATTGAATTCGCTGATCGGCCGGCTCGCGCCGGGTGGCGAAGTGGTGCTCGCCGGCTTCTACAGCGAGCCGCTGTCGTTCGCGTTTCCGCCGGCCTTCATGCGCGAAGCGCGAATCCGCGTCGCCGCCGAATGGCAGCCTGCGGACCTCGCCGCGACCAGGGCGCTGATCGAATCCGGCCGGCTGTCGCTCGAAGGCCTGATCACCCATCGCCAACCCGCGACCGCGGCGCCGGACGCCTATCGCGTGGCGTTCGACGATCCGGCCTGTCTCAAGATGGTCTTGAACTGGAGCTCGCTTTCATGAACGCCATCCCGCAGATCAACATGAAGGACGCGCTTCGCGCCGAAGCCTCGATCGAGCCCGACGCGCCGGTGACGACGCCCGTCACCAAGGAAACCCAGATCATCGCGATCTACGGCAAGGGCGGCATCGGCAAGAGCTTCACCCTCGCCAATCTCAGCTACATGATGGCGCAGCAGGGCAAGAAGGTACTGCTGATCGGCTGCGATCCGAAGAGCGACACCACGTCGCTGCTGTTCGGCGGCCGCGCCTGTCCCACCATCATCGAGACCTCGTCGAAAAAGAAGCTCGCCGGCGAGGAAGTGAAGATCGGCGACGTCTGCTTCAAGCGCGACGGCGTGTTCGCGATGGAGCTCGGCGGCCCGGAAGTCGGGCGCGGCTGCGGCGGCCGCGGCATCATCCACGGCTTCGAACTGCTGGAGAAGCTCGGCTTCCACGAATGGGGCTTCGACTACGTGCTGCTGGACTTCCTCGGCGACGTGGTGTGCGGCGGGTTCGGCCTGCCGATCGCGCGCGACATGTGCCAGAAGGTGATCGTGGTCGGATCCAACGACCTGCAGTCGCTCTACGTCGCCAACAACGTATGTTCGGCGGTCGAATATTTCCGCAAGCTCGGCGGCAATGTCGGCGTCGCCGGCATGGTGATCAACAAGGATGACGGCACCGGCGAGGCGGCGGCCTTTGCCAAGAGCGTCGGCATTCCGGTGCTGGCCGCGATTCCGGCCGACGACGACATCCGCAAGAAGAGCGCGAACTACGAGATCATCGGCCTGCCCGGCGGACAATGGTCGTCGCTGTTCGAAACGCTCGCGGAAAATGTTGGCCTCGCGCCGCCGGTGCGGCCGACGCCGCTGACCACCGATGGCCTGCTTGGTCTGTTCGCCAGCGAAGTGACCGGCCGCAACGTCGTGCTGGATCCCGCGACCATGGAAGACATGTGCGGAAAATCCGTCGTCAACAAGCCGTCCCTCGAAGTCGTCTACGACGCAGCGTGACGTGAGCCTGACATGAACGCCATCCTTCCTCGTTACAGCGGCACGATCGGAGAATCGGTCGCGCCCGACGCCGTCGAGGTGGAGATCACCATCGACGAGGCGCCGGCGTCCGCCGTCATCAACGCGGCCGCGACGAAGACGGATGGCCTTGGCTGCCATGCCGGCAAAGCGGAGTTGAGCGCGGCGGCGAAGGCGGCCGGCAAGAGCGAAATCCTCGATCGCTATGCGCGGGATTATCCCAAGGGTCCGCATGACCAGCCGCAGAGCATGTGCCCGGCCTTCGGTTCGCTGCGCGTCGGGCTACGGATGCGCCGCACCGCGACGATCCTGTCGGGCTCGGCGTGCTGCGTCTATGGCCTGACGTTCACGTCGCACTTCTACGGCGCGCGCCGCACGGTCGGCTACGTGCCGTTCAATTCCGAGACGCTGGTCACCGGCAAATTGTTCGAAGACATTCGCGAGGCCGTCTTCAAGCTCGCCGATCCCGCGCTGTACGACACCATTATCATCACCAATCTCTGCGTGCCGACCGCCTCGGGCGTGCCGCTCGACCTGTTGCCGGACGAGATCAACGGCGTGCGGATCATCGGCATCGACGTGCCGGGTTTCGGCGTGCCGACCCACGCCGAGGCCAAGGACGTGCTCGCCGCGGCAATGCTGGAATACGCGCGCAAGGAAGTCGCGCAGGGACCGGTGCAAGCGCCGCGCGGCGGCAGGAGCGAGCGGCCCACGGTGACGCTGGTCGGCGAGATGTTTCCAGCCGATCCGGTTGGCATCGGCATGATGCTGGAGCCGCTGGGTCTGGCGGCGGGTCCGGTGGTGCCGACGCGGGAATGGCGCGAGCTCTACGCGGCGCTGGATTGTTCGGTGGTCGCCGCGATTCATCCGTTCTATACGGCAAGCTTCCGGCAGTTCGATCTTGCCGGGCGAAAGATCGTCGGCTCCGCGCCGGTCGGCCATGACGGCACTGAAGCCTGGCTGGAATCGATCGGCGCGGCCTGCAACGTCGCGCGCGACAAGATCGACGCGGCGAAGAATCGCTTCCTTCCGATGATCAGGGCGGCGCTCGCCGCCAAGCCGATCGATGCCCGTATCACCGTGTCGGGCTACGAGGGCTCGGAACTGCTGGTTGCGCGGCTGCTGATCGAGAGCGGTGCCCGCGTGCCCTATGTCGGCACCGCCTGCCCGCGCACGCCATGGTCCGATCCCGATCGCGAATGGCTCGAAGCCAAAGGCACGCGCGTGCAGTATCGCGCGTCGCTTGAGATGGACCTCGCCGCGGTCGGCGAGTTCAAGCCGGATCTGGCGATCGGCACCACGCCGATCGTGCAGAAGGCCAAGCAGCTCGCGATCCCGGCGCTGTATTTCACCAACCTGATCTCGGCGCGGCCGCTGTTCGGCGTCGCCGGCGCGGGATCGCTGGCGCAGGTGGTGAACGCCGCGCTCGCCAACCAGAGCCGTTTCGACGAGATGCGCGATTTCTTCGGCGATGTCGGCGAAGGCCACGCCGCGGGCGTGTGGGAGACCACGCCGAAGGACAATCCGGCTTTCAAGGAGAAGTATCGCAAGCAGATCGAGGCCCAGCAGAAGAAGCGCAAAGCCGAGGAGATGATCTGATGCTGGTGCTCGACCACGATCGCGCGGGCGGCTATTGGGGCGCCGTCTATGCCTTCACCGCGGTGAAGGGCATGCAGGTGATCATCGACGGCCCGGTCGGCTGCGAGAACCTGCCGGTCACCTCGGTGCTGCATTACACCGACGCGCTGCCGCCGCACGAACTGCCGATCGTGGTGACCGGGCTCGGCGAGGAAGAACTCGGCCAGACCGGCACCGAAGGCGCGATGAAGCGCGCGCATCGGGTGCTCGACCCGTATCTGCCGGCGGTCGTGGTCACCGGCTCGATCGCCGAGATGATCGGCGGCGGCGTCACGCCCGAAGGCACCAACATCAAGCGCTTCCTGCCGCGCACCATCGACGAGGATCAGTGGCAGAGCGCCGACCGCGCCATCGTCTGGCTGTGGAAGG
>CAXUBE010000198.1:0-291 GCA_964249215.1 uncultured Rhodopseudomonas sp.
GTATCGATCGCCGCGGCCAGCACGTCGGCGCGCAGCACCATGCCCGGGCCGCCGCCGGCCGGGGTATCGTCGACGCTGCGATGGCGGCCGGTGGCCGAGTCGCGGATATCGCGTGCCTCCAGCGTCCACAGGCCGGACACCAGCGCGCGCCCCGCCAGACTGACGCCGAGCGGGCCCGGAAACATCTCCGGAAACAGCGTGAGCACCGTGGCGCGCCAGGTCATTGGCCGGAGCCTTCGGGCGCGTCGCCGTCGACCTGGCGGAGGCCGAGGATTTCGATTTGATCTTCAT
>CAXUBE010000198.1:301-5217 GCA_964249215.1 uncultured Rhodopseudomonas sp.
CGGCCAATCCGATCAAATCGGCATGGTAATATTCGTCGTTGCCGGTCGGAGGCAACCGGTCGCGCGCAACGTATAGCTCGACGCCGTTCAGCCGCGCGGCGTCGTCGCGGCTGGTGACGCCTTTCAGCGCCGCCACCAGATGATCCCTGGCCGCGCGGGCATGCGCGACCTCGAAGGCGCGCGCGCCGTCCTCGGTGGCGAGCGGACCGAAGCGCAGCACCGCCATCGAGTCTTGGGTGAAGCTCCATAGCTTCACCTCGCCGCGCACCCCGTGCGGCGCGCCGATCCGCGCGACGCAGATTTGCGAGGCCGGCGTCACCCGCATTTACTTCTTGGCGGCGGCTTCGGCGGCGGCCTTGCGCTCCTTGCGCGGCACGGCCCGTTCCGGATTGTTGCGCGGCGCGCGCTTGGCGATGCCGGCCGCATCGAGGAAACGCGCGACCCGATCCGACGGCTGCGCGCCCTTGGCCACCCAGGCCTTGACCTTGTCCATGTCGAGCTTCAGACGGGCCTCGTTATCCTTGGCGAGCAGCGGATTGAAATGGCCGAGCCGCTCGATGAAGCGGCCGTCGCGCGGAAACCGCGAATCGGCGACCACGACGTGATAGACCGGGCGCTTCTTGGTGCCGGCGCGGGCGAGGCGGATGACGACGGACGTCATGCCCGCGAAGGCGGGCATCCAGTATTCCGGAGCTTTGCGAATAAACGCTGATGTCACCGAATACCGGGCCCCCGCTTTTGCGGGAGTGACGGCGTTGCGTGTCGAAAACCATGATCATTTCTTCTTCCCGAAGCCGGGAAAGCCGCCGAGCCCCGGCAATGTCGGCTTGCCGCCGAGCCCGGTGAGGCCCGGAACGTTGGGCAGGCCGCCGCGCAGTCCGGCGGGCAGTTCGCTCGGCAGCGACGGCATCTTGCCGGGACCGCCCGGCAGCTTCTCCTGCATCGCCCGGATCTGCTCGGCCGACGGCATGCCGCCGCCGAAGCCCATCGCCTGTGCGATGCCGGCCATCGGGCCGCGCTTGCCCGCTCCACCGTTTTTGCCCATCGCCTTCATCATGTCGGCCATGTTGCGGTGCATCTTCAGCACCTTGTTGACTTCCTCGACCTTGAGGCCGCAGCCGGCGGCGATCCGCTTCTTGCGGCTGGCTTTGAGGATGTCCGGATTCTTGCGCTCGGCCCGCGTCATCGAATTGATCACCGCGACCTGGCGCTTCACCATCCTGTCGTCGAGGCCCGCGGCGGCGATCTGGTTCTTCATCTTGGCGACGCCGGGCATCAGACCCATCAGCCCGCTGATGCCGCCCATGTTCGCCATCTGCAGCAATTGCTCGCGCATGTCGTTGAGATCGAATTGTCCCTTGCGCATCCGCTCGGCGGAGCGCGCGGCCTTCTCCGCGTCGATGTTCGCGGCGGCCTTTTCCACCAGCGACACCACGTCGCCCATGCCGAGAATGCGGCCGGCGATGCGGTCGGGATGAAAGTCTTCCAGCGCGTCGGTCTTTTCGCCGGTGCCGATCAGCTTGATCGGCTTGCCGGTGACCGCGCGCATCGACAGCGCGGCGCCGCCGCGGCCGTCGCCGTCGACCCGCGTCAGCACGATACCGGTGAGGCCGACCCGCTGATCGAACGACCGCGCCAGATTGACGGCGTCCTGGCCGGTGAGCGAGTCGGCGACCAGCAGCACTTCATGCGGCGCGGCGACGGCTTTGATCTCGGCCGCTTCCGCCATCATCTCGTCGTCGAGCGTGGTGCGGCCGGCGGTGTCGAGCAGCACCACGTCGTAGCCGCCGAGTCTTGCGGCTTGCAGCGCGCGTTTCGCGATCTGCGCCGGTTTCTGGCCGGCGACGATCGGCAGCGTTGGAATATCGAGATCGCGGCCGAGCACCGCGAGCTGCTCCATCGCGGCGGGGCGATAGATGTCGAGCGACGCCATCAGCACCTTGCGCTTGTCGCGCCGGGTCATGCGGCGCGCGAGCTTGGCGGTGGTCGTGGTCTTGCCGGAGCCCTGCAGGCCGACCATCATGATCGCGACCGGCGGCACGGCGTTGAGGTCGATGCCTTGGCTGTCGGCGCCGAGCGTCGCGATCAGTTCGTCATGGACGATCTTGACCACCATCTGGCCGGGCGTCACCGATTTGACCACGGTGGCGCCGATCGCCTGCGCGCGGACCCGCTCGGTGAAGCTGCGCACCACGTCGAGCGCGACGTCGGCCTCGAGCATCGCGCGGCGCACCTCGCGCATCGCGGCGTCGACGTCGGCTTCAGAGAGCGCGCCGCGCCCGGTCAGGCGGTCGAGAATGCCGCCAAGCTTTTCCGACAGATTGTCGAACATCAGATCGTTCCATTCGCGCGCCATCGAGGCACGGCGTCTTTCAATTCTATTCCGTCATACCCGCGAAGGCGGGTATCCAGTAATCCCGAGCTTCACGTTTCAATCGAGACGCCGTGGATACTGGGTCACCCGCTTTCGCGGGTGATGACACCTTGTTGCGTGGCGAGTCCACGAGCAACGATATTCCAAACACTCTCGCGCCCGAGGGCGCATCGCGCTGTCGGGCGTTGGCCTCCGGTCTCATGGGCCGGTCGGCGGGTCGAAAAGAACGTCTTTCCGAGAAGTGCCGGATAGATACGTCAAACGCTCAAGAAGTCAACGTTTGGGGCCGGGCGGGCTCCTGTACAGCGGCAAAAATTGCTATATCGGGGTATTCACAGGGTTGAAGCCATGAAACACGTCAGTTTGTCGGAAGCACGGGCCAATATCGCGGAACTGCTCGACAAGGTCGAGCGGGGCGGCGAACAGGATCAGCCGGGATGGGGCGGCGGCAAGGGCCGCGCCGACGTCCGGCTTGCCGCCGAGAGGAGGCGCGTCAAGCGATGCGGGAGTTGCGTGAGTTGCGGAAGCAGTCGGGAAAGGCAACAGTCGAAGAGATTTTGGCTTGGCGCGACGAAGGCCGGCGATTCTAGGTGCGTATTGTTCTGGACGCCTCGATCGCGGCCTCGTGGTGCTTTGACGATGAGGATGACCCCGTCGCGAATCTGGCATTCGACCTTCTTGAGGAAGGGACGACTTCGGCAATTGCGCCTTTGTTATTCTGGTTCGAATTGCGAAATGTCATCCTTGTGGGGTTGAGGCGCGGCCGCATCGATAGCGACAATGTAAAAGCAGTGCTCGCGCAGCGTGGGACGATCGCGCTGGCGACGCTGGATCAGGCGCCGGCGCGGGCAGCCGTGGCCGACGGCGTTGCGTTGATTGGCCCCTGACAGAGAGCCGCACGCCAAATGCGCAGCTACACCGGTCCGGTGTCGGATCATTTCGACGGCAGGCATTTCTTCGATCCGGACGGGTCGCCGCCGAAAAGTCTCGCCGACGTGCTGCGCTGGCAATTTGGTAGCGGCGGGACGCGCGCGACGTGGCCGGATTGGGCGCCAAGCCCTTTCGCCGATACGCCGCCGCCGCGCGTGGCGGGCGACCGCGCCAGGCTGTCGTTCGTCGGCCATGCGAGCTGGCTGATCCAGTCCGCAGGACTGAATATCCTGGTCGATCCGGTGTGGTCGGACCGCGCGTCGCCGTTCGCGTTCGCTGGCCCCAAGCGGCACAACGCGCCCGGCATCGCGTTCGACGCGCTGCCCGAGATCGATATCGTGCTGGTCTCGCACGGCCATTACGATCACCTCGATGTCGCGACGCTGTCGCGGCTGACGGCACGGTTCGCGCCGCGCGTCATCACCCCGCTCGGCAACGACCTCACCATGACGGCGAGCGACGGCGCGATCCGCGCCGAGGCGTTCGACTGGCATCAGCGCGTCGAACTCGGCAACGGCGTCGCGGCGACGCTGGTGCCGACGCGGCACTGGTCGGCACGCGGCGTGTTCGACCGCAACAAGGCGCTGTGGGCGAGCTTCGTGCTGGAGACGCCGGCCGGCAAGGTCTACATCGTCTGCGATTCCGGCTATGGCGACGGCGGACATTTCCGCCGCGTGCGCGAGGCGCACGGCGCCCTGCGGCTCGCGATCCTGCCGATCGGCGCTTATGAACCGCGCTGGTTCATGAAGGATCAGCACATGAACCCGGACGATGCGGTCAGGGCGCTGGCGGATTGCGGCGCCGCGCAGGCACTGGCGCACCATCACGGCACGTTTCAACTGACCGACGAGGCGATCGACGCGCCGGCCGACGCGCTGCATGAAGCGCTCGACGCGGCGAAAATTCCACGCCCCACGTTCACGGCGCCGCGGCCCGGCCAGGTCATCGAAATTTGAAGTCCTGCCGTTTCCGCCTACAGCGTGATGACTTCTCTTGTTTCGTCATCCCGCTCTATCCTTATGTTCGAGCATGATCTTTTTCGGAAAACCGGGTCCCGCTGTTCCGGATCGTGCTCAGGCGCGGCAGGTCAAACTTATTTCAGCGGCACGTAGACGTTGATCACCAGCCTGTCCTCCGCGGTCTTCAGCGGGTCGGTGATGTATTCCTCGATGAAGGTGTCCTTGGCTTCCAGCTTCTTGTCGTCGAGATGGTTGGTGATCGCCTCGTAGGTATTGTCCATGTTGTCATAGGAGCCGCGATGGACGAATTTCAGCGCCTTGCCGTCGGGTGACCTGCCGACGCTCATGGTCTTGGCGAGGTTCTTCGGCTCGCGGTCGACCGGGATTTCGGCCTGGAAAGTAAAGCCGGTATCGTCGGTCGAGGTATAGACGATCATCACATTGCCGTTCGGCTTGATCCCCTGCTTGTCGAGCAGCGCGGTGAGCTGCTTGAACGTGTCGATCAGCGTCTCGAACGCCGAGTCCCAGTTCGCGGTGCCCTTGGCGATCACTACCGGTTTCGCCTCCAGCGTGATTTCTTCGCCGAACGGGTCTGCGGTCTGCACCGGGGCAGGACTCGGCAGCGGAGCAGGGACGGCGGGGGTGGTTTGAGC
>CAXUBE010000199.1:0-5165 GCA_964249215.1 uncultured Rhodopseudomonas sp.
CGCCCGCGACGCTCGGCGCGCTGTTCGATCCGCCGCGCGAGGAGGTGCGGCTGGAGATCGGCTTCGGCGGCGGCGAACATCTGGTCGCCGAAGCGCAGGCGTTTCCGGATGTCGGCTTCATCGGCTGCGAACCCTATGTCAACGGCATGGCGAAAATTCTGGCGCAGATCGAAACCCACGAGATCGGCAATATCAGGCTGTTCACCGGCGACGCCGCCGAGTTGCTGACATGGGCGCCGCCGTCGTCACTAGCGCGGATCGACCTGATCCATCCCGATCCGTGGCCGAAGCGGCGGCACTGGAAGCGCCGCTTCGTGCAGGATGCGACCGTCGCCGAGATGGCGCGCGTACTTGCGCCCTCGGGCGAATTCCGTTTCGTCAGCGACATCGACGATTACTGCGCCTGGACGCTGGCGCATCTGCGCCGCGCCGATGATTTCGGATGGCTGGCCGAGCGCGCCGACGACTGGCGGCTGCCGTGGCCGGACTACACCATGACGCGCTACGGCCGCAAAGCCGAGCGCGAAGGCCGCCGCGCGGCCTATCTGATCTTCTCGACGAGCATGGATTGACGGAAAGCTTTTCGGGGATTGCTCGCAATTGCCGGGTCGGATTTATATGAATATTCAGACTTTCCGCTTTATTTTGCGTCAATGTCCAATGCTCATGCCGATAGAAATCCGGAGAAACGGGCGGCGCTGAGTTCGGCCGTCGCGGCCGAGCTGGCCCGCGGTGGCAATTTGCCGCGTTTTCCGGCCATCCTGCAGGAGAGGTACGATATCGACCGCGCCGGGCCCCGATCGCAGGAACTGCGCAAGCTGTTGATTTTAGGCCCTATTATCTGTTTCGTCGTCATTCTGCTCCTTCATATGTTCGTGATTGCGCGCCCCAATCTGCTGTCATTCCTTGCGCAATTGATCGGCTTTCCTCCCGTCATCTTTCTGGCCGTGCATCGCTACGCCAGACCCGAGGTGTCTGCCGTCCGGCGTGAGGGAATGGTCTTGGCGCTTTCCTGTATGATCGTTCTCGGTTCGATGCTGGATATCGCGGCGAGCCCGACCGAGATCGTGGTCATGAACATGTTTCTCATCGTGGCGCCGGTCGTCGGATGCATGTTCTTCACGCGAATGACGCCGATCGCGGGCTTGATCTTCGTCGGGTTTACGACACTGAGCCTGACGGCCGCGATTTTGGTGCGCACCGACATTCCGGCCGAGATTCGCTTTTATCCGCTGGGATGCGAGCTATCGGCAGCCGTTTTCTCGCTGTTCGCGCTCCGCGAACTCGACTGCGCCTTTCGCCGGATCTACCTTTACGGCCTCGAGCAGACCTTGCGGATCGAGGAACTCGCCGCGGAAAACCAGTCGCTCGACCTCCTCTCCGCCACCGACGAACTGACCGGCGTCGGCAATCGACGGCAGTTCGAAAAGGCGCTCGGCCAACTTCGGCCCGCGGTCTCGGCGGCTCACTTTCTTCTGGTGATCGACATCGACCATTTCAAGCAGATCAACGACCGGTTCGGCCACCAGGTCGGCGATGCCTGTATTTGCGAAACCGTCGGCGTCATGAAGCGGCTGTTGCGCCCGACCGATACGATCGCGCGGGTCGGCGGCGATGAGTTCGCGATCCTCCTGATCGACTGCACGGTTCTGGATGCGCGCAGAACGGCCGAGCGCATCTGCGTCGGCGTCGCCGACCACCGGTTCGAAATTGACGGTCGATTTCATCGGTTGAGCGTCACCGTCGGCGGCGCCGAATGGGATCCGGGACGCAACGTCGCCCAGATCCTCGCGCGGGCCGACTCCGCGCTCTACCAGGCCAAGCACGCCGGCAGAGGCCGCGTGGCCTGGGCGACGTCGGAGGATGCCGTCGCGCAGGTTTTCCCGATTCCGAATTCAGACAGCGCCGGCACGCTGGTCGCGTAGCCCATCGGATGAAGGCCCAATTAAACCCGGATGCTGCCTTGCCCCGGACCCCGCGGGCGGCTATACTCCTCGATACTTAATTTCTCATACGATGACGTAGGAGAGTGGGCCCTTCCGGACCCGCTCTTTTTTATGACCTGAACGATCCCCGCGCCGATGTCACCGCGCCGACGTCGCGGGCGGCCTCCTCGACACGGCACGACACAGCAAGACAGAACCTTGACCCTGGATATGACCGATCCGACCGCAGCGACCGTGGACATCGATCTGCTTTCCGAACCGCGCCTGGTGGTCGAGCCGGGCATCGCGGCGAAGGTGGCGGCGGTTGCCGGCCCGGTGCTGCAGGGGCTCGGCTACCGGCTGGTTCGGATCAAGGTGTCCGGCGAGGCCGGCTGCACCGTGCAGATCATGGCCGAGCGCCCGGACGGCACCATGCAGATCGAGGACTGCGAGACGATCTCGAAGGCGCTGTCGCCGGTTCTGGACATCGCAGACCCGATCGAGCGCGCCTACCGGCTGGAGATTTCCTCGCCCGGAATCGATCGGCCGCTGGTGCGGCGGACCGATTTCGAGCGCTACGCGGGCTATCTGGTGAAGATCGAGATGGCGGTCGCCCATGACGGCCGCAAGCGCTTCCGCGGCATTCTCGGCCAGATCGAGGGCGACGCCGTGCGTCTGGCGCGCGAAGCCGCCGGCCGCGGCGAGGACGCGCAAACGCTGCTGGCGCTGGAGGAGATCGCCGATGCGCGGCTGGTTCTGACCGACGCGCTGATCGCGGAATCGATGCGCCGTGGCAAGCTCGCCGAACGCGAGCTGAAGCAGAGCCTGGGATTGGCGCCGGCGCCGCCGCCGCACGCCAGACCGAGCGATCCGACGGTGGATTTCGCGCCGAAAGCGAAAGCCAGGAAAGCGGCGGCTGCGAAACCGCTCCCGACCAATACCAAGAAGCATCGTCTCGCCGCCGAACGTGCGGCGCGGGGCGAAACCGACCTCACCGAAGGAGACTGAGACATGGCCGCTGTCAGCGCCAACAAACTCGAACTGCTGCAGATCGCCGACGCCGTCGCGCGGGAAAAATCGATCGACCGCGGCATCGTGATCGCGGCGATGGAGGACGCCATCGCCAAGGCGGCGCGGGCGCGCTACGGCTCGGAGACCGACGTCCATGCCGAGATCGACGGCAAGAAGGGCGAATTGCGGCTGTCGCGCCACATGCTGGTGGTCGAAGCGGTCGAGAATTCGTCGAACCAGATATCGCTCAAGGATGCGCAGCGCGCCAATCCCGGCGCTCAGATCGGCGACACCATCGCCGACACGCTGCCGCCGCTGGAATATGGCCGCATCGCCGCGCAGTCGGCCAAGCAGGTGATCGTGCAGAAGGTGCGCGAGGCCGAACGCGACCGCCAGTACCAGGAATTCAAGGACCGCATCGGCGACATCATCAACGGCATCGTCAAGCGCGTCGAATACGGCAGCGTGATCGTCGACCTCGGCCGCGGCGAGGCGATCGTGCGCCGCGACGAGATGCTGCCGCGGGAGGTGTTCCGCAACGGCGACCGCGTCCGCGCCTACATCTTCGACGTGCGGCGCGAGACCCGCGGCCCGCAGATTTTCCTCTCGCGCACCCATCCGCAGTTCATGGCGAAATTGTTCGCGCAGGAAGTGCCGGAAATCTACGACGGCATCGTCGAGATCAAGGCGGTGGCCCGCGATCCCGGTTCGCGCGCCAAGATCGGCGTCATCTCGCGCGATTCCTCGGTCGATCCGGTCGGCGCCTGCGTCGGCATGCGCGGCTCGCGCGTGCAGGCCGTGGTCAACGAGCTGCAGGGCGAGAAGATCGACATCATCCCGTGGTCGCCCGACATCGCCACCTTCGTGGTCAACGCGCTGGCGCCCGCCGAAGTCTCCAAGGTGGTGATCGACGAGGACCGCGAGCGCATCGAAGTCGTGGTGCCCGACACCAACAACCAGCTCTCGCTGGCGATCGGGCGGCGCGGCCAGAACGTGCGGCTGGCCTCGCAGCTCACCGGCTGGGACATCGACATCCTCACCGAGCAGGAGGAGTCCGAGCGCCGCCAGGCCGATTTCGAAAACTCCACCCGCGTGTTCATGGAAGCGTTGAACGTCGACGAGGTGGTCGGCCAGTTGCTGGCGTCGGAAGGCTTCACCTCGGTGGAGGAACTGGCGCTGGTCGACGTGCGCGAGCTCGCCGGCATCGAGGGTTTCGACGACGAGACCGCGAACGAATTGCAGAGCCGCGCGCGCGAATATCTTGAACAGCTCGAATCCGAGCTGGAAGCAAAACGCAAGGAACTTGGTGTGGACGATGACCTGAAGACGGTGCCGGGCGTGACCTCGAAGATGCTGGTCAAGTTCGGCGAGAACGATATCAAGACGGTCGAGGATCTGGCCGGCTGCGCCACCGACGACCTGGTCGGCTGGAGCGAACGCAAGGAAGGCGGCGAGCCGACCAAGCACCCCGGCATTCTCGACGCCGCCGAGGTGTCGCGCGAGGACGCCGAGCACATGATCATGCAGGCGCGCGTGATCGCGGGCTGGATCACCCAGGAAGACCTCGACAAGGCGGCCGAGCCGACCGAGACCACCGAAGACCAGCCGGTCTGATGCGCGCGTTCACGACCCGCCGTCATCCCCGCCAGGCCGTTATCCCCGCGAAAGCGGGGATCCGGTACGCGAAGGCGCTGCTGTGAAGATGGGCGTCCTGAATACCGGGTCGTCCGGTCCTTGCGCGGAAGGTGCGCGCCTGGCCGGGCGACGACGTCCCGCCATCGACTTAGACCCTTGAGGATTTTTTGCGACGCATGCTCGCTTTCGCCGACCCGGCCGATCCCGACAACGGACCGCGCAGCCCCAGGCCCGCGACCGAGCGGATGTGCGCGGCGTCGCGCCAGGTGCGGCCGATCGGGGAGCTGATCCGTTTCGTGGTCGCGCCGTCGGGCGAGGTGATCCCCGACTTGAAGCGCAAATTGCCGGGCCGCGGATTGTGGCTGTCGGCGTCGCGGCCGGTGGTTGCCGAAGCGGTGCGGCGCCATATATTCGCCAAGGGTTTTCGGCGCGACGTGCGGGCGTCGCCGTCGCTGGCGGAGGATACCGAACATCTGCTGGCGCGCGGCGTCACCGACGCCCTGGCGATGGCCGCCAAGGCCGGTCAGGTGGTCAGCGGCTTTGCCAAGGTCGAGAGCGCGTTGCGGCAGCGCGAGGCCGTCGCCCTCGAAGCGC
>CAXUBE010000200.1:0-2233 GCA_964249215.1 uncultured Rhodopseudomonas sp.
GTCGAGCCGTGCGAACCCGCCGCCATGCCGGCCGCGGCGTCCGCGGTCGCGAGGCACGCGCCGATCGGGAAGCCGCCGCCGAGCGCCTTGGCGAGCGACATCACGTCCGGGGTCACGCCGATCCGCTTGTAGGCGAACAGTTCGCCGGTGCGGCCCATGCCGGTCTGCACTTCGTCGAATATCAGCAGCAGGCCGTTGTCGTCGCACGCCTCGCGAAGCGCGCGGAAGAACGCGTGCGGCGGCGCGCGCACGCCGCCTTCGCCCTGCAGCGGCTCGATCAGGATGCCGGCGGTGTTCGGGCCGATCGCTTTTTTCACCGCGTCGAGATCGCCGAGCGGCACCTGGTCGAAGCCGTCGAGCGGCGTGCCGTAGCCTTCGAGATATTTCGCGGCGCCGGTGGCGGCGAGCGTGCCGAGGGTACGGCCGTGAAAGGCGCCTTCGAAGGTGACGATGCGGGTGCGCTGCGGATAGCCCTTGTAGAAATGATGATGCCGCGTCAGCTTGATCGCGCACTCAATCGCCTCGGCGCCGGAATTGGCGAAGAATACGTAGTCCGCAAAGCTATGCTCGCAGAGCCGCGCAGCCAGACGCTCGCCATCCGGACTCTTGAACAGGTTCGATACATGCCACAGCCTGGTCGCCTGCTGCTGCAACGCGGCCACGAGATGCGGATGCGCATGGCCGAGGGCGTTCACCGCGACGCCGCTGGTGAAATCGAGATAGCGCTCGCCGTCGGTTGCGAACAGCCACGCGCCCTCGCCGCGCTCGAAGGCGACGTCGGCCCTGGCGAATACCGGCAACAGATGTGACGCGCCCGCGCTGTTCGACATGACAGGTCCGATCGGAACGTGGATGCGGCCCGGCTGCGGCGACCGCAGCAGGTCGACCAGGCCCCCCAAAACGAAACGTGCCGCCCTTCCAGGCGGCACGTGCGGCTCATTCTAGGTGCGCGGAGGTCACTGTCAACCCGATGCTTCGCTCATAACCGCCGCTCTCGGCGACGCGGATGACGGCGCTGGAACAACCGGCGCCGCGGTTGGTCCTGGAAGGTGTGGACGCGATACGCCGGACTCTTGCGCGAGAGTCACGGCATATTGTAGCCTTCACTTCGTCAGGTACGACATCTCGTGCACGGTTCGTGAAATCTCTCGAGTCCTCCAGTTCGGCGTAACGCCCGGGTGCGAGACCCGCCCGGCGAGGGCTAAGGGATTCTGCCGTCGGAGATTTTGGCGACGTTCAAGCCGCACAGGCCGACTTCGGACGGCCGGCGCGGCACGAAGGGATAGAGCAATGACGACATTGACCTGGTCCGACGATCGCGTCGAGCAACTGAAGAAATTATGGGAAGGCGGGCTGTCGGCGAGTCAGATTGCCGCAGAACTCGGAAATGTGACCCGCAACGCGGTGATCGGCAAAGTGCACCGGCTCGGTCTGTCCGGCCGGGCCAAGAGCCCTTCTTCGGCCGCGCCGCGCCCGCGCAAGGCCCGGCCCGCGCAGCACATGATGCGGGTGTCGCGCCCGGTGTCGCGCGGCAACACCGCATTGGCGCATGCCTTCGAGGTGGAAGCCGAGCCCGATCCGATCGCGTTCGACAACGTCGTACCGATGAGCCAGCGGCTGACGCTGCTCGAACTCAACGAAGCCACCTGCCATTGGCCGATCGGCGATCCAAGCAATCCGGAATTCTTCTTCTGCGGCGGAAAATCGCTGCAGGGCCTGCCGTATTGCGCGCATCATTCGCGCATCGCCTATCAGCCCGCCGGCGACCGCCGCCGCCAGCTTCCGAAGCCGACGAGGTAGGTCGCCGCGCGTCGGAGGCGCGGCTTGCTTGCGGGTCGACGCGGCCGCGATCACTCGGCTTTCGCGAACCGATCGTCGAGCGCGTAGCCGGCGCCGCGCACCGTGCGGATCGGGTCCTGCTCGCCGTCGGGATTGAGCAGTTTGCGCAACCGCCCGATATGAACGTCGACGGTGCGCTCGTCGATATAGATGTCGCGGCCCCAGACGCTGTCGAGCAATTGTTCGCGGCTGAACACCCGGCCGGGGTGCTGAAGAAAGAATTCCAGCAGCCGGTACTCGGTCGGGCCGAGCTCGATCGGGCGGCCGGAGCGCATGACGCGGCGCTTGTCGCGGTCGAGTTCGATGTCGCCATAGGCGAGCACGGTCGCGAGCCGCTCCGGCGCGGCGCGGCGGTCGGGCCCGGCATCCCGCGCTGGCGCATCCTGGTGCGCGA
>CAXUBE010000200.1:2243-5157 GCA_964249215.1 uncultured Rhodopseudomonas sp.
GCGCAGCAGTCCCTTCACCCGCGCCAACAGTTCCGGCACCGAAAACGGCTTCACGATGTAGTCGTCGGCGCCGGTGGCGAGACCGCGCACGCGTTCGCTTTCCTCGCCGCGCGCGGTCAGGATGATGATCGGAAGCTGCTTGGTTTCCGGACGCGCGCGCAGCCGCCGGCACAGTTCGATGCCGGAAAGGCCCGGCAGCATCCAGTCGAGCACCACGAGATCGGGCACGCGTTCTTTCAGCAACGTGTCGGCCTCGTCGCCGCGCGACACCGTCTCGACCTCATAGCCCTCGGCGTCGAAATTGTAGCGCAGCAGCGTGGCCAGCGCTTCCTCGTCCTCGACCACCAGGATCCGCGCGTTCATCGGCATGCCCTCGCTCAAGTGCCAGGCGCGGCATTGGCGAAAGTCGTCATGTCGCCCTTCGGCCGCTTGTCGAGGATCTGCTGGCCCTCGATCATGTAGAACACTGTTTCCGCGATATTGGTGGCATGATCGCCGATGCGCTCGATGTTCTTGGCACAGAACATCAGATGGATGCAGAACGAGATATTGCGCGGGTCTTCCATCATATAGGTCAATAATTCGCGGAACAGCGAGGTGCAGATGGCGTCGACTTCCTCGTCGCCTTTCCAAACGAGCATCGCCGCCGGCAGATCGTGCGCGGTGTAGGCGTCGAGCACCGCCTTGACCTGCGACTGCACGAGGTCGGTCATATGCTCGAGGCCGCGGATCAGCTTCAGCGGATGGAAATCGCTGTCGAGCGCGTTGACGCGCTTGCCGATGTTCTTGGCAAGGTCCCCGATCCGCTCCAGATCGGTCGCCACCCGCATCGCGCCGACGATTTCGCGCAGGTCGACCGCCATCGGCTGGCGCCGCGCGATGGTCAGCACGGCGCGCTCCTCGATCACGCGCTGCATGTGATCGATGTCCTGATCGGCGGCGACCACGCGCGCGCCCTGCGCCACGTCGCGGCGGATCAGCGCGTCGACCGACTGCACGATCTGCCGCTCGGCGAGGCCGCCCATCTCGGCGACGAGGCGCGTCAGCTCCTGCAGGTCGCTGTCGAAAGCCTTGGCGGTGTGTTCGAAAGCCATGTGATGTCCTCCCACGCCTGCGCGTGTCAGCCGAAGCGGCCGGTGATGTAGTCCTGCGTGCGACGATCGCTCGGCGAGGTGAATATCTTGTTGGTGTTGTCCATCTCAACCAGTTCGCCGAGATACATGAACGCGGTCTTGTCGGATACGCGCGCCGCCTGCTGCATGTTGTGCGTGACGATCGCGATGGTATAGTCCTCTTTCAGTTCGTGGATCAGTTCCTCGACCTTGGCGGTCGAGATCGGATCGAGCGCCGAACAGGGCTCGTCGAACAGGATGACCTCGGGCCGCACCGCGACGGTGCGCGCGATGCACAGCCGCTGCTGCTGGCCGCCGGACAGGCTGAGACCGGATGCGTTGAGCTTGTCCTTGACCTCGTTCCAAAGCGCGCCGCCGCGCAGCGCCTTTTCGACGCGGCCGTCCATCTCGGATTTCGAAATCTTCTCGTACAGCCGGATCCCGAACGCGATGTTTTCGTAGATCGTCATCGGAAACGGCGTCGGTTTCTGGAACACCATGCCGACCCGCGCGCGCAGCAGATTGAGGTCGAGCTTGGGATCGAGGATATTGGTCTGGTCCAGCATCAATTGGCCGGTGGCGCGCTGCCCCGGATAGAGATCATACATGCGGTTGAAAATCCGCAGCAAAGTCGATTTGCCGCAGCCCGACGGGCCGATGAAGGCGGTGACGCGGTTGGCGCCGAGCACGAGATTGATGTTCTTCAGCGCGTGATGGTCGCCGTAGTAGAAGTTGAGGTCGCGCGCGGTGACTTTCGGCTTGGCGTCGGCCTGCGGCATCATCGATGCGAGCGGCGCGGCGGGCATGGCGGTGGAAATGGACAGTTCGGTCATTTCGAGCTCCTCTCGGCGCCGATGATACGCGCGCCGATATTCAGGGCGAGCACGGTGAGGGTGATCAGCAGCGCGCCGCTCCACGCCAACTGCTTCCAGTAGGCGTACGGGCTCTGCACGAAATTGTTGATGGTCACCGGCAGGTTGGCCATCGTCTTGGTGAGGTCGAGGCTGAAGAATTGATTGCTAAGCGCGGTGAACAATAGCGGCGCGGTTTCGCCGGCGACCCGCGCGGTTGCGAGCAGGACGCCGGTGATGAGGCCGGAGCGCGCGGCGCGGTAGGCGATGCGCTTGATCACCAGCGAGCGCGGCAGGCCGAGCGCGGACGCGGCCTCGCGCAGCGGGTTCGGCACCAGCAGCAGCATGTCCTCGGTGGTGCGCACCACCACCGGAATGACGATGACGGCGAGCGCGATGCATCCGGCGAAGGCCGAGAAGCCGCCCATCGGCACCACGATGGCGCCGTAGACGAACAGCCCGATGATGATCGACGGCGCGCTGAGCAGGATGTCGTTGATGAAGCGGATCACCGAGGTGAGGCGATCGTTCTTGCCGTATTCGGCCAGGTAGGTGCCGGCGAACAGCCCGAGCGGCGCGCCGATGCCGACGCCGACCGCCGTCATGATGATCGACCCGACGATGGCGTTCAGCAGGCCGCCTTCGGTCGACCCCGGCGGCGGCGTGTTCTGGGTGAACAACTGGACGCTCAGTCCCGCGAGGCCGTTATAGAACAGCGTGAACAGGATCAGCGCCAGCCACGTGACGCCGAACACCGCCGCCGCGAGGCAGAGAAAGCGAACGACGATATCGCTGCGGCGCCGCGACGCATAGATCGGGTTCACAGCGCTGCTCCGCGAGCCATCCGGCCGCAACAATCGATGATCTTCCGGGTCACGGCTATTTCCCCGCCTTGGTCTCGAGACGCATCAGCATCAGCCGCGCCGCGGCCAGCACGAAGAACGTCAGCAC
>CAXUBE010000201.1:0-5142 GCA_964249215.1 uncultured Rhodopseudomonas sp.
CGCCGGCATCGCGCCACAGGATGTCGCTGTGGCCGTCGCCGTCGTAGTCGTGCGCCTTGGCGGTACTGCCTTGCGTTCCTCCAAGCACAGTCGGATTCTGGTAATACGTGATGATCTTGCCGGAGAGCCAGCCATGGTCATCGGGATTGCTGAAGTTCTTGATGACGTTGGTGGTGTTGCCGCCGCCCCAGAGGATCGAAAACACGTTGTTGGCGGCAGCGAAAGCCAAGCGGCCGTTTCCGCTCGCCCAGTTATAGTTGTTTGCTGAACCCTTATAATAAAGCAGATACTGCTTGTAGGTCGAATTCGCCGGACAGTTATAGGCGGTCGCCGAACAGTCGACCGCATAATTGCCTACCGCTAGATTTGGACTGCTTGTCGGCGTGCCCGTAATGATATTGGCAAGGTTCGCCTGAAGATTGCTGTCTCCGAAAAAGTAGACCGGCGCCGTGCTGAACACATAACCCGATCCGTGATTGTTCGGATCGACGTATTCGGGATTGGCCTCGGTCGTGTTGGGGATATGCCCGCCCGGAATCTGCCAAAGCATGATCGGGATGTTGCTGAAGCGCTTGCTGACGAGGCCGACGCCCGTCAGGTAATTATCCCACGAACGCGCGCTGTAAAGGGTTGCCGCGCCAGGCGCCGCACTGTCGTCGAACTCATAGCGGTCGAAGACGAAGTAGTCGGGGATATAATTCGCGCCGAGGGTGCCCGTCGTGATCGCGCTGGGCGCATTTGCCTGAATCCAGTCTCCGACCGGTGTCGAATAGGTGCTGGCGATCTGCGCGTCCGTCAGATCCTTGTGCATCCAAAAGCCATTGGTGACAGGCCACATGTTTTCCTGCCAGCCGAAGGTGACTTTTCCTTTCGGCGACATGGATCGGATGATCCAGTTGTTGGCCTGAACCCAGCCTTCGAAACCCGCGGCGAAATTCGGCCGCTGATAGGTCGTCGTGTTGTAGGTGGGGCTGCTGACGCAGCCGTTGAACCACTGACCGATCTGGCTGTAGGTGCTGCCCGTTCCGCCGATCAGGTTGTCCTTCGACGTGTTCCAGTAGGGATCGGTCTGTCCTTCGATGCTGTAAGCCGGATAGCCGTCGGCAAGCATCTGTTCGAGGATCACGACCGGCGTACCGGTATAGGTCTTGTTCTGATAGCGCTTATTCGTACCGCCGTTGGGGTCGAACGTATTCAGATAGGAGCGCGGCGTCGTGAGAAAGCACAATGCCTGATCGACGGCCTGATTGACCCGACCTGCCGGAAGCGCAGCATTGACCTGGCTTATGAGAGGCGTGCCGCCTCCGATGCTGGCCTGATGGATCGCGCCGAGCAAATCGGGATTGAGGATCAGCGTCCCGTAGCTGTTCTGACCGTTGTAGACGACGGGAACGTCGTTCAGCGCGAGAGCATCGGCTCCCAAGCCGCTGAGATGCCGCGCCAGCTTGTAGCTGCCGGTCGGTGCATTCGGAGTCGGTTCCGGATCGTTCGAAAAGTCGGTAAGATTGGAACCGCCGCTCATCTGCGCGGTGTATTCGACGATGGCAACCCGGATCGCGCGCTGGTTGGTCGCGCTCAGGGTCTGCATTTCGGCCGTCATCCGCAGGGCGTTGCTCGGCGGATCGATCATGCCTGGATCGCCGTCACCGTTCACGCCCGCATATTTGAAGACGACATCGACCGGCTTGCCGCCGAAATTGTCGTTTACCGAAGGGCCGCCGATGGCGCCCATGGCGAGATACGCGGGCCAACCTGGGATGGTCCTGGATTGTGAAAAAGCAGCTCCAGCGGACAATAGAAACGCAGCAGAACCAACCAATACCGCCGTCCGAGACCGCTTTTTCATTGACGCCGACCTTAAGAAATTCTTATCGACCAATTGTCGCAGCGTGCTTCGACCAGCTTCGCCAAAATGAGTCAAGATTCGAAGACCGGAAAATAGAAAAATATTCTAAGATGGAACCGCGCAGGGCTTTTATTTTCAAATAAAAAAAGGGCCGGCGTGTAGTTCCGGCCCTTTTCATCATTCTTATAGCCGCGCGTCCTACTCCGCCGGCGGCAGCGCCAGCGGTTCCATCTCGGGAGCAGCCGGCACGATCGCCGCCTGCTTCTCGCGCTCGTCGAGGATCATCTTGTCGCGCTTGACGGCGACTTCGCGGATCTTCGCCATCGAGGCGCCGGTGCCGGCCGGAATCAGACGGCCGACGATGACGTTTTCCTTGAGGCCTTCGAGCGGGTCGACCTTGCCGTTGACGGCGGCTTCGGTGAGAACGCGGGTGGTCTCCTGGAACGACGCCGCCGAGAAGAACGAGCGGGTCTGCAGGCTCGCCTTGGTGATGCCGAGCAGCACCGGGGTCCCCGTCGCGATCTTCTTGCCCTGTTCCTTGGCCCGCGCGTTGAGCTGGTCGAACTCGATCTTGTCGATCTGTTCGCCCGAGATCATGTCGGTGTCGCCCTGGTCGGTGATCTCGACCTTCTGCAGCATCTGGCGAACGATCACCTCGATGTGCTTGTCGTTGATCAGCACGCCCTGCAGCCGGTACACCTCCTGGATTTCGTTGACCAGATAGGCCGCGAGTTCCTCGATGCCCTTGATCGCCAGAATGTCGTGCGGCGCCGGGTTGCCTTCGACGATGAAGTCACCCTTTTCGACGATGTCGCCGTCCTGCAGATGGATGTGCTTGCCCTTCGGAATAAGGTACTCGCGGGTCTCCTCGGTCTTGTCGATGGGCTCGATCGAAATCCGGCGCTTGTTCTTGTAGTCGCGGCCGAACCGGATGGTGCCGGCGATTTCCGCGATGATGGCGGCGTCCTTCGGCTTGCGGGCCTCGAACAATTCCGCCACCCGCGGCAAGCCGCCGGTGATGTCGCGGGTCTTGGCGCTTTCGGTGGAGATACGCGCGAGGATGTCGCCGGTCTTCACCTTGGCGCCGACGTCGACCGACAGGATGGCGTCGACCGACAGCATGTAGCGAGCCTCGCCGCCGCGCGCGAGCTTCAGGATCTTGCCGTCCTTGCCCTTGATCACGATGGCCGGACGCAGGTCCGCGCCGCCGCGCGTCGAACGCCAGTCGATCACGATGCGCTTGGCGATGCCGGTGGATTCGTCGAGCGTCTCGGAGATCGACTGGTCCTCGACCAGATCCTCGAACCCGATCACGCCCTCGACCTCGGTCAGCACCGGGCGGGTGTAGGGATCCCACTCGGCGATGCGCTGGCCGCGCTTGACCGTGTCGCCTTCATCGACGTGCATGCGCGCGCCGTACTGGATGCGGTGGGTCGCACGCTCGGTGCCGTCCGCATCGGTGATCGCGATCACCATGTTGCGCACAATCGCGACGTGATGGCCCTCGCCGTTCTTGGCGATCGCCTTGTTCTTGATGGTGATCTTGCCCTCGAAATTGGACTCGATCACCGACTGCTCGTTGATCTGCGCCGCGCCGCCGATATGGAAGGTGCGCATCGTCAACTGCGTGCCCGGTTCGCCGATCGACTGCGCCGCGATCACGCCGACCGCCTCGCCGTGGTTGACCGGGGTGCCGCGGGCGAGATCGCGCCCGTAGCACTTGCCGCAGATGCCGTTGACCAGTTCGCAGGTCAGCGCGGAGCGGATCTTCACCTCCTGGATGCCGGCCTGCTGGATCGCGTCGACGTGGCTCTCCTCCATCAGGGTGCCGCGCTTGACGATGATCTTGTTGGTCGCAGGATCGCGCAGATCCTCGCCGTTGGTACGGCCGAGGATGCGCGAGGCCAGCGACGCCACCACCGAGCCGGCATCGATGATGGCGCGCATCTTGATGCCGAGCTTGGTGCCGCAATCGTCCTGCGTGATGATGCAGTCCTGCGCCACGTCGACCAGACGACGGGTGAGATAGCCGGAGTTCGCGGTCTTCAACGCGGTATCGGCGAGGCCCTTGCGGGCGCCGTGGGTCGAGTTGAAGTATTCGAGAACCGAGAGGCCTTCCTTGAAGTTCGAGATGATCGGCGTCTCGATGATCTCGCCACTCGGTTTTGTCATGAGTCCGCGCATGCCGGCGAGCTGGCGCATCTGCGCCGGCGAACCGCGCGCGCCGGAATGCGCCATCATGTAGATCGAATTGATCTGCTGCTCGACGCCCTTGGCGTTCTTCTTGGTCGAGGAGATTTCCTTCATCATCTCCTTGGCGATTTCCTCGGTCGCCTTCGACCAGGCGTCGACCACCTTGTTGTACTTCTCGCCATGGGTGATCAGGCCGTCATTGTACTGCTGCTCGAAATCCTTGGCGAGCGTGCGCGTGGTGTCGACGATCTTCCACTTGCCGTGCGGCACGACCATGTCGTCCTTGCCGAACGAGATGCCGGCCTTGAACGCGTTGAAGAAGCCGAGCGCCATGATGCGGTCGCAGAAGATCACGGTCTCCTTCTGGCCGCAGTGGCGATAGACCTGGTCGATCACGCCGGAGATTTCCTTCTTGGTCATCAGCTTGTTGATGACGTCGAACGGCATCTTGGCCGACTTCGGCAGCACCTGGCCGAGCATGGCGCGGCCCGCGGTGGTGTCATACCAGCGCACCACCGGCTTGGCGTTTTCGTCGAGCCCGTGCCAGCGATACTTGATCTTGCTGTGGAGGTGGATCACCTTGGAATGCAGCGCGTGCTCGATCTCGGCCATCTCGCCGTAGAGCTTGCCCTCGCCCGGCAGCCCCTCGCGCATCACCGACAAATAGTACAGCCCGAGCACGATGTCCTGCGACGGCACGATGATCGGCTGGCCGTTCGCCGGATGCAGGATGTTGTTGGTCGACATCATCAGCACGCGCGCTTCCAACTGCGCTTCGAGCGACAGCGGAACGTGCACCGCCATCTGGTCGCCGTCGAAGTCGGCGTTGAAGGCCGCGCAGACCAAAGGATGAAGCTGGATCGCCTTGCCTTCGATCAGTACCGGCTCGAACGCCTGGATGCCGAGCCGATGCAGCGTCGGCGCGCGGTTCAGCAGCACCGGATGCTCGCGGATCACCTCGTCGAGAATATCCCAGACCTCCGGGCGCTCTTTCTCGACCAGCTTCTTGGCCTGCTTCACCGTGGTGGAGAGACCCTTGGCGTCGAGCCGCGAATAGATGAACGGCTTGAACAGCTCGAGCGCCATCTTCTTCGGCAGGCCGC
>CAXUBE010000202.1:0-5134 GCA_964249215.1 uncultured Rhodopseudomonas sp.
GATCGCCGACCTGGTCGCGCCAATGGACGACGTCAAGATCGGTCACCGGCAATTGCGCGCGGCGCCCGATCTCGCGCGCGAGCCAGCTCTTGCCGGAGCCGCTATTGCCGACGATCACGATCCGCGGCGGCGTGGCGCGCCATGAGCTGTCCGCCGCGAAACGCTCAGCGGCCGGGGCGCAGTTCGAGGCCTTCAAGCCCGACGGCGATGTTCAGGCCGGTCGAGCCCTGCAGGCTGAGCGGCTGCAGCGCGATCGAATTTTGCGAACCGCCGACCAGCACGTTGGCGCCGAGACCGATGCCGACCGATGCGCTGCCCTGCGCGCCGGCGTAATTGCCGGACAGATCGCCGATTCCGGCCCGCTCCACCGGTGCGAACACCGCCCAGGCCAGCGCCGTCTCCTGGGTGATTCCGATATCGAGGCCGACTTTGCGGATGGTGGCGACATAAGGCGAATCCGGCCGGCCGTCGGCGCGCAGCACGCAGCCGAGATTGGTCACCGAGCCGACGATGAAGCCGACGCTGGCGCCGCCCCGGCATTCGAGCACGCCGAGCTGCACGCGGCCGCTTTGCGCCTGCGCCGTGCTCAAGCCCGCGGCGGTCAGGATTGCCGCGAGAAGTCCGACCCGTCCGATTGCGCGCATGGATTGTCCCCCGACGTTGACCGCGACCGTCTTACCGCAAATTTCCGCAGAACCGCTGAATGCGTTTGCAGGCTTCCTCGAGGTCCGAGGTCTTGGTTGCGTAGGAAATTCGGAACGCGGGGCCGAGCCCGAACGCCGAACCCTGCACCACCGCGACGCCTTCGGTCTCCAGCAGCTCTGTGACGAAGTCCTCGTCATTGGCGAGCACTTTTCCCGAAGGCGCGGTCTTGCCCATGGTGCCGGCGCAGGACGGATAGACGTAGAACGCGCCTTCCGGCCGCGGGCAGTCGATGCCCCTGGCCTGGTTCAGCATCGAGACCACGAGGTCGCGCCGTTCCTTGAAGGTCTGGTTATGCAGCGGGATGAAGTCCTGCGGCCCGTTCAGCGCCTCGACCGCCGCCCATTGCGCGATCGACGACGGGTTCGAGGTCGATTGCGACTGGATCGTCGACATCGCCTTGATCAGGTCGGCCGGACCGCCGGCATAGCCGATGCGCCAGCCGGTCATGCAATAGGCCTTGGATACGCCGTTCACCGTCAGCGTCCGGTCGAACAGCTTCGGCTCGATTTGCGCCGGCGTCGTGAAGCTGAACTCGTCATAGACCAGATGCTCATACATATCGTCGGTCATCACCCAGACCTGCGGATGCTTCACCAGCACGTCGGTCAACGCCTTCAATTCGGCACGCGAATAGGCCGCACCCGTCGGGTTTGACGGCGAATTCAGGATGATCCATTTGGTCTTCGGCGTGATCGCGGCCTCCAGCGCCGCGGGCTGCAGCTTGAAGCCGAACTCCGCGGTGCAGACGATCGGCACCGATTCGCCGCCGGCCAGCGCCACCATTTCCGGATAGCTCACCCAATACGGCGCGGGGATGATCACCTCGTCGCCGGGATTGATGGTCGCCATCAGCGCGTTGTACAGCACCTGCTTGCCGCCGGTGCCGACGATGATCTGGCTGGCATCGTAGTTCAGGCCGTTCTCGCGCTTGAACTTGTCGACGATCGCCTGCTTCAATTCCGGAATGCCGTCGACCGCGGTATATTTGGTCTTGCCGGCCTCGATCGCGTGGATCGCGGCGAGCTTGATGTTGGCGGGCGTGTCGAAATCCGGCTCGCCGGCGCCGAGCCCGATCACGTTGCGGCCGGCCGCCTTCAGCGCGCGCGCCTTGTCCGAGACCGCGATGGTGGCGGACGGCTTCACACGGTCGAGCGCGGCGGACAGAAACGGCATCGTGATCTCCTGCAACCGTCGTGAGCCGGCGTTGCACGCGACTCCTGGATTTTGACGGGATGGCGCATAGTAAGCGGCGCGCGGTTGCATCGCAAGAAGCTTGGGCGGCCGCATGCGAATTTCGGCCCGGCGCGCGCGACCGCCCGCGCAACATTGCGCAATTTCAGCCGCGAAACGGCTCATTTCCAGCAAGCGGAGCGCCAATCGGGCGCGCGCAAAAGTGTTTGCAATGCGGCACGGCTTTTCGATCGTTTCCATATCATGGGACTTGCTTTAGCCTTTGCGGCAACCGCAAGGTAGGTCGCAACGACATCGGCAACGAGAGACCATGTACCAGCTCTATTCGATGCGGCGCTCCGGCAACAGCTACAAGGTCCGCCTTGCGCTGGCGTTGCTCGACGCGCCGTTTCACGCCATCGAGATCGATATTCTGCGTGGCGAAAGCCGCACCCCCGACTTCCTCGCGATGAATCCGAGCGGTCAGGTGCCGCTGCTCAAGATCGCGGAAGGCCGCTACCTCGCCGAGTCCAACGCCATCCTGGTGTATCTCTCGATCGGCACGTCGCTGGCGCCGGAGACACGGATGGACCGCGCCGAGATGCTGCAATGGATGTTCTTCGAGCAGCACGCGCTGGAGCCGAATCTCGGCTCGGCGTATTTCTGGCTGGTGCTGGTGAAGGGCGGGCGCGACCTGCAGACCCACGCACTGGAAGACTGG
The DNA here is from genome assembly GCA_964249215.1 of uncultured Rhodopseudomonas sp. Taxonomy (GTDB): domain Bacteria; phylum Pseudomonadota; class Alphaproteobacteria; order Rhizobiales; family Xanthobacteraceae; genus CAXUBE01. The sequence goes on from CAXUBE010000202.1 coordinate 2,597, forward strand.
ATGGAGCGCGGCTACAAGGCGCTGCAAGTGATGGAAAATCACCTCAAGACCCATGATTATTTCGCCGCCGGCCAGCTCACGCTCGCCGACATCGCCTTGTACGCCTACACCCACGTCGCCGAGCAATGCGATTATGATCTTTCGGCGTTTCCCTCGATCAACGCATGGCTGCGGCGGGTCGAGCAGACCCCGGGCTTCGTGACCATGGACTGGTCGCCGGAAGAACGGCCTGCCGATCAGCTCAACCTCGGCGTCGCCGGCTGATCGCCTAAATAGCGGGCAAATCAGGATTTTCGCCGTCATTTTGCCGCTTTTGCCGGTGCTCACGCCGCAATAACGCCTGCGAATACTGGGATGTTGGTTCGGGGTGATTCGTTCGCGCCTGAAGGATTGACGTCCATGACCCGGTCGACCGCCCATGACGCGGGCTTCGCCCACCGCTTTGCGCTTTGCGCCAACCTGACCCACGCCGTCGCGGGCGCGCTCGCGCTCGGCTTCTCGCTGTGCCTGATCGTGGTGCTGACGTTGCTGTCGACGCGGGCGTCGATCGCCATGCCGCTTCCGGGCTAGCCGGCCGCCCGTCGTCGGCAGCGCGGCCGTCCGACGACCCAGGGCGGATCGGCCTTCCCCCCCATTGCAGCATGCCGGCCGAACAAAGCGTTCTCCAGGAAAGACGCGCGATGAAATCACCATTGGTGTGGGTGACCGGGACGTTGACCGCGGCGATCGTGCTGTCGGCCTCGCTGCTGATCGCCACCGGCAGCCGCGGCGACAATCCGTCGTTTCCGTCGTCCGCGGGTCCGCTGGAGGTGCAGACCTTCGCTAGCGGCCTGGTCAGTCCGTGGGCGCTGGCATTCCTGCCGAGCGGCAAGATCCTGGTCACGGAACGGCCGGGCCGGATGCGGCTGGTGTCGCCGCAGGGCGAGCCATCGGCGCCGCTGCAGGGCGTGCCGGAGGTATGGGCCGCGGGCCAGGGCGGGCTGCTCGACGTCATCATCGACGCCGGTTTCGAGAGCAACGCCACGATCTATTTCTGCTACGCCGAGCGAGCCGGGAATGGCGGGCGCACCGCGGTCGCGCGGGCTAAATTGGCGGACGGCGACGCGCCGCGGCTCGACGACGTCGCCGTGATCTTCCGCCAGGACGGCCCGCTCTCGAGCGGCAATCATTACGGCTGCCGCATCGTGCAGGCGCGCGACGGTAATCTGTTCGTCACGCTGGGCGAGCACTTCTTCACCCGCGGCGAGGCGCAGAATCTCGGCAATCATCTCGGCAAACTGATCCGCATCACGAAGGACGGCGCCGCGCCGACGGACAATCCGTTCGTCGGCCGCGACGACGCGCGGCCCGAAATCTGGAGCTACGGCCACCGCAACGAACAGGGACTGGCGATCAATCCCGCGTCCGGCGACTTGTGGGAGATCGAGCACGGCCCGCGCGGCGGCGACGAGGTCAACATCATCGGCAAGGGCAAGAACTACGGCTGGCCGGTGATCGGCTACGGCATCGACTACAACGGCGCGAAGATTCACGACAGCACGTCCAAGGCCGGCATGGAGCAGCCGGTCAAATACTGGGTGCCCTCGATCGCGCCGAGCGGCATGGCGTTCTACTCGGGGAACCTGTTTCCGAAATGGGACGGCAGCCTGTTCACCGGCGCGCTGGCCGGGCGGATGCTGGTTCGGCTGTCGCTGAGCGGCAATACCGTCACCGGCGAGGAGCGGCTGTTGCAGGCGCTGAACGAGCGGATCCGCGACGTGCGGCAAGGTCCCGACGGCGCGTTGTGGCTGCTCACCGACAGCGCCGCGGGACGGATTTTGCGGGTAACGCCGGGGAAGTAGCCGTCATCCGCCGCGGATCGGCCGGCGCCGCTGCTTCCGGCGCGGCTATGCGACCAGGTCCTTGACGCCCTTCACCGCGGCGCTGTCGGGAAACACGCTGTCGGCCAGCACGCGTTCGCTGAGCCCGAGGTGATCGCGCAGCGAGCCCTTGAGGATGGCGCGCAGGTCGGTGGTCGGCGCGAGGTCGCGCGCCTCGAACAGGTTCGCGGTCTTCAGCCCCGGCCAGTCCGCGATCACCTGGCCGCCATTCACCGCGCCGCCGGCGAGCAGCGCCACCGTGCCGGTGCCGTGATCGGTGCCGCCGGTGCCGTTGATCTTCGCGGTGCGGCCGAACTCGGTCGCGACCACCACGATGGTGTCGCGCCAGCGCGGCCCGAGCGTGGTCTCGAATTCGGCGAAAGCGCCGTCGAGCCCCGACAGCAATTGCGCCAGCCGGCCGACCGGGCCGCCTTCATTGGCGTGGGTGTCCCAACCGTCGAACGCCAGCGCCGCGATGCGCGGACCATCGTCCGCGGCCATCAGCTTGGCGGCGCCGCGCGCCGCGAGCCGCATCGCGCCGACCGAATTGGTGTTGGGCTTCGGCTTCATGTCGTCGCCCTGCGTGAGCTTGTCGAGTTGCAGGCCCTGCGACAGCGCCTCCGCCAGCGCCGGATCGCGCGCGCGGTAGAGTTCGACAAGCCGCGTTGCGGTGTCGTCC